>CAYIMH010000075.1:0-3390 GCA_964364525.1 uncultured Candidatus Saccharibacteria bacterium
ATATGCAGGAACTTATCAAGGCAAGAGATTTGGCGGGTGTCTAAGAACGGGGCGACGATAGAGATTGTTGTGCCACACTGGCTTCACGAAAATTTCGTTCACGATCCGACCCATGTGCGGGCGATTACCCCGATTGGTCTAGTCATGTTTGACCAGGAACGGAATAAAGCCAATATAAAAGCTGGTGGTGCGGAGACCAAACTTGGCCTAATCTGCGGCGTTGATTTTCGGCTCGTCAGCGTGCGCTATGATCTAACTGAACCCTGGCAGGGTCGGATGGCGCGCGGGGAGATTGACCCCGCCAGGATGGAGCAAATTGTCGCTACTGAACACAATGCTTGCGAGCAAATCTCCCTCTCGCTCACGACGGTGAAGCCCGCACGATTTTCTGCGGTCAAAGAATGAGAAACCATGGCCAATCTAAATGAAATTTTAAGAATCGCCGGCAGTTTGCCTCAAGCGGAAAAAATGGCACGGGAATTGGTGGCCAAAGACGAACAATTTTTGCTTGACCTGGGGTTGGTTTTAAGCGCGCGCGGGAAGTTTGACGAGGCTAAAAAGCTGATTGATCAGTTGGCCGAGCGTTATCCTCACGACGATCGCATTGCTTTCAATCGCGGTTGGCATGTTTTGCGCGACGGCGACTTAGCGAGCGGGATCGCTTTGCTGGACCGCGGGCGACAGGCGGGCGTTTTCGGCTCGTTGGCGTCAAATAAATACCCCCTCCGACTTCCTCACAGGAGGAAAGTGGAGGTCCTGCTCCCGGGGGGAGATTTAGGTGGGGTCAAGGGGAAAACTATTTTATTGTATGGTGAAGGCGGTCTCGGTGACGAAATGGTTAATGCGCGTTTCGCTAAAACCATTGCCGATCGCGGCGGACGAGTGTTGGTGTCTTGTCATTCGAGTTTAAGAAATTTGCTGGCGCGGGTTCCCGGCGTGTGGCGAACGGTTATCCAGCCAGACCTTAAACCAGAGATGTACGATGCTTGGTTGCCAGCGATGAGTGCCGTCAGAGTTTGTGGTTATACTTACGACACTTTGCCCCGCGCGCCCTATCTCACTCCGCGGCCCGATCTGGTGGCGAAGTGGGAAAAAATTATCGCCGCCGACGTCAAAAAGGTTTTGAAAATTGGCCTGCGCTGGTCGGGCAATCCGCAGTTTGAGCATGAGCAGTTTCGGCGCTTTCCGGTTGAACCACTGCTAGCGCTGGCTCAAATTCCTGGCGTGAAATTATTTAGCTTACAGCGCGATACTGATTTACGCCGCTTGCCGCCCAACATTAAAGATCTTGGCCCGCAATTGATTACCTGGGAAGATACGGCCGGAGCGATCGCTAATTTTGATTTAGTCATCAGCTCTTGTACTAGCGTGGCACATTTGGCCGGCGCGATGGGAAAAGAAACGTGGGTGATTGTGCCGTTGATGCCGTATTATATTTGGGCTAAACCCGGCGAGGCGAGCCCATGGTATGAAAGTGTGCGGGTCTTTCGTCAAACAGTCGAAGATAATTGGCGGGCGCCACTGACGGCGGTAAAAAATGCCTTGCTCCAGAAACTGGGGCGTAATACAATAACCGGAATGATGGATTCTCCACTGGTTAAGCCAAAGCCGTCTAAGGTTCTCCACTTTATGGCCGGACTGCCGCGCGCTGGTAGCACCATGCTGGTTAGTTTATTGGCCCAGAATCCGAACATCTTTGGCGCGCCGGTGTCCGGTCTCTGCGGCATTATTAATGGTGTTAGCGCCAATTGGGACAAGATTGAATTTCACCGCGAAGTGCCAAATGAGCCGGCCAAAATTAATACTTTACGCGCCATCCTGGAGCATTATCATGATGGGGTCGAACGGCCAATTATTGTGGATAAAGAACGCCACTGGATTAGGCTTATCGCTTTGTTAGAAAAAGTATTAGAGCGTTCCATTAAAATAATTGTGCCAGTTAGGCCGGTGGCGGAGATTCTCGCGTCCTTTGAAGCGCTGCGTCAAAAAGATCCGCTTAATGTGACGACGGTAGATGAACAACTGGGACCGCGCTCGACCTTGGCAGCGCGTTGCCAATATTTTATGGATGATGGCGGCGCCGTGGGGAGTTGTTATAATTATCTCAAAGATGCGGTGATCTCTGGTTGGCGTGACCGCCTACTCTTTGTGGATTACAATAAATTTGTGTTAAACCCCGACGCCGGATTAGAGCGGATCTATGATTTTTTGGAATTGCCACCTTTTAAGCATGATTTTGCCCAAATTCCCCAACTTACTCAAGGCGATGATACCGTGTGGCGTTATCCCGATCTGCACACGGTACGGCCTAAACTGGAGCGGCAATCGGCTGATCCGCTGGTAATTCTTGGCCCGGAACTAACCGCGCTTTATAGCCGGGTGGAACCGTGGGAACAGTGGACTTAACTTGGCTTGTGATATAATTAACTTATGTGGCTGAAGTTCATTAAATATAATAATCTTTTTCCCATTATTCTGATGGCGGTTTTTCTTGGTTCTGGTTTAACGCTAGCCGCCAGCCCGGTAATTCGGGAGGGATTAATTTCTAGTCAAGAGACGGTACATTCGGCGGATAACTCCTATATTATCGCCATCAATCTGGATAACTATGATTTCCATTTAAAAATCAATAATGTCACCGAAGACGCGCTCAATTATTATGTTGATTATACTTACCGCCCCATTACTCTCAACGATTATGTTTGGCAAGAAGTGACTCGGCAGAAGAATTTAGTGGTGGCTAAAATCGCCTTAGGTGATCGCGATCTCGGCGGGCTGGTTTCCGAGCAATTGGGCCAGATGATTGACAGCGAGCTTAATTATTTGCGCGAGGTTCAGAAAATAGAAATCGCTAAGGGCCAAACCCAGAAAGTGGTTTCGACCAAATACGCCGGTTTGATTGGCGGGCTACTTAGTTCCAGCGATAAAGTGTTTGCCGATTATGTGCCGGTGGTCCAGGAGAGGCCGGAATCGGATCAATTAGCCGCGATCGTGATCGCCGAGCAACCTGAATCAGAGCGATCCAAATCTATTCCCGCCAATCAAGTCTGGCAGGCGCCACCATCACCGGAACAGCAGAGAGAGAATATCCAACAGGCCGTGGATGAAATTATTAACCATGATCAGCCAGAAGCAGAAACCCCCGTTGTCTTGCCGACAGCTACTTCTAGTGACACCGGTCCTATTGCTACGAGCACGCCAGAAACAGCGATCTCGACTAGCACGCCAGAAATGATTGTCCCACCTGCCGATAACGCCAATTCTCCGGCACCAGAAGCTTCTGCTCCTGAACCCGTCGTGGTTTTGCCGGTTGATTAGCCAGCAGAAACTTAAACCGAGACCTTGCCCGAACCCCCCGACGAGACCACCCCAGATCCTACACCGCCCACA
>CAYIMH010000076.1:0-3330 GCA_964364525.1 uncultured Candidatus Saccharibacteria bacterium
ACGAATTTTTGATAAAGTAAGTTCGAGTGAAGTCGTAAAGACACTGGATCAAATATCGGATCAAAAGATCAAGGATTAAGGGGGGATTTTCTAAACAACCGCCCGCGCGACACCCTCGGGCGGTTTTTTCTTTTTATTCACAATGTTGTTAAACATTGAATGTTTAACATTTCAAGCTTATGTCTTAAACTCCACCACGTCGCCATCCTGGACGACGTACTCCTTGCCCTCGGTCCGCAAGAGCCCTCGCTCTCGGGCGTTACCGTAGGAACCAGCGTCGAGCAAAGTTTGCCAGTTGATTACTTCGGCGCGAATAAATTTTTCTTTGAAGTCGGTGTGAATGGCCATCCCCGCCTCCGGCGCGGTGCCCCCCTTTTTAATTGTCCACGCCCGCGTCTCGTCCGCGCCAGTAGTGAAAAAAGTGATCAAGTTGAGCAGACGATAACTCTCTTTAATCAAGTTATCGAGACCAGTGCCGAAGATCGGATCCACTTCCACTGAAGCGCCAGGTAATTTACTTTGCAAATTCTCCCCCGCCGCCGAAGTATTGACCACATACAAGACCGGCTTGGCGGTCAGCAAGTGAAGCGACTTCAGTAAAATTTTTTCTTCGTCGCCCAGCTCGAGAGCAGAAATTAATTTCCCCGCCTCGAGAGCTGCGCCGAGCTTGAGCAATAAATTATTTTCGGCGGTCGCGTCTTTGTCGCCCCGCCTTACGTCTTTAGCCAGACTCGTCTGTCTCTTGGCCACGGTTTCCGCATCGGCCAAAATTAATTCCAGATTGATCACTTCGACATCGCCGAGTGGATCAATCTTGTTGACGACATGGATCACGTCCTTGTCGGTAAAAGCCCGCACCACTTCAGCGATCGCATCCACCTCGCGGATATGAGTGAGAAATTTATTGCCCAGACCCTCGCCCTTGGCCGCGCCCTTCACCAATCCTGCGATATCCACAAACTCCACCACCGCGGGCACTTTCTTGGCCGATTTAGAAAAGATATCCAATTTTTCCAGGCGCTCATCGGGAACCGCCACGATCCCCACCGATGGATCAATGGTACAAAACGGATAATTCTCCGCCGGCACACTTTTCTTGGTCAGCGCGTTAAAGAGCGTTGACTTGCCAACGTTTGGTAGCCCGACGATACCGATGGAGAGGGACATGATTATGCTCGAAAAATTAAATTAACTTCTGGCTAACCACTTTTCCTTGGGTATACCAGATTGCAAGATAATGCCTCCCATCGTCCTGGGTTTAATGGCTCTGTTGCCATGGTACGGCACACAGACATTTCTTAGTGTTTTGGCATAGGACCCAGCAAAAAAATAGTGACTGGCATTAATATGATTTAAGCAAAATCGGTGTTTCTTGAGAAAATCAACCACGTCATCGAATGTCCAGTTAAATAAACCCCTGGGCATTTAGACAGTCGCGAAACCGAACATATTAATTTCATAGGGTGATTTGACCGGCTTGGGAGAATTTAACTTCGCCCAAAGTTCTTCATATTCTTGATCCGGCCTTTGATTAAGCGGGGCAAAACGGGCCCCCTTTATTTTTCTCATCGACTGAACGTAACCACTTACCGCTTGCAGCAATGACATGAAAGCCAGCTTGGGATCATCAGCCGATTCAACAATGTTAAATTCCAGCGCCACGGCATACCACGCGTCGCCGTCACGGAAGACGATGTGTCGAAACTTGCCTTTTTGAGTTGTATTCATTGCCCGGCCAGTTTAACAAAATAAGCTACAAGATTCAAGCGCCGTTGGTTTTACTTTTTGTTCTGATTGTGGTAGGAATCAGGATGGAGTTTTGGACAAACGAGATCTTATACAAAAAGGAGAAGATCGTGGCCACGTTCACCTTCAGTGATAAATTCCTTGACGACGCAATGACGGAGATTTGCGACAGCTCTGGTGACATGCGAACATGTCTCTGCGGTCGGACAACCTTCAATTAGGAGTATCAGAAAGAAGGCGACAGCGAGTTCACTCTTGACGAATTAAGGAGGAAGGCCAAGCAAGAGCCGGACCAATTCCGGGAAGTGGACTACTCGGTCCCCAGCATGTTCATGCATTATGGCGAAAAGTCAGGTGACGTAGTGCTGGGTTGTCCCTGTGGGATCACCAAGAGAAACAAACTTGGCATTAGGAATTTTGAGCGATTTTGCGAGAGCCAAAATCGCGCTGTCAGTTCGGCTTTCGCTAAGCGCGAAAGCCGTGAATTCCCAGAGTTCGCCGGTATGAAAATGCATCGCTTTGTCTTTGAGAGTTGGGTTAGAGCCAATTTTGCGGAAAAAGTCTCGCCACGCGAGATAGTTTTCTGTTTCCGCCAATTTCACAGCCTCTCTCAAAGACAAAACGAAACTCCGCAAGGGTTCGACCCAATTCTTTCTCTGGTGCCCAAAATCTCTTAAACTTTCCTCGATTGAGGCTTTTTGACGCAGGAGAAGGTCTTTGCGCGATAGATATTGTGAGCGTTCAATATCGCCGTCGAGATAGACGGATACGAGCTTGTCTAACTTCTCCTGCGTTTCGGAAAGTTTGGACTTTAGATTTTGGGCAACATTTCCGCTTGAAGAAATTGACTCTTTCTCCCATTCATTTATTTTCGCTCCTATCTTCTCAATTTCTTCAAGCGGAATCGACACTGATTGAAGCGCACTTTTGACCTGGGTCTCAATCGAAGTAGCGGCGACATACGGCTGGCGGCATAAACCGAACTTTTTGGTACAGCGGTAGTAGGCGTACTTCATGCCAAAACGATTGGTGGAATATTGCGCTGTGATCATACCGCCACATTCGCCACAGTGTGCAAATTGAACGAACGGGAAACCGTGAGGCACTTTCGTTCGGCGAGGCCGCCGCTTCGATTGTAAGACCTTCTGTGCGCTCTCAAACAGTGTCGGAGAAAGAATTGGCGCAAAGCTTCCTTCGTACCATTCGCCGTGATGTTTGATGAAACCGAGATATGCGCGATTGGTGAGAAGTCGGACGATGGAAGCTTTGCCAAGTGGCGTTCCAGTGTGAGTGGTTAAACCGAGTTCAGCCAAAAACTTTGCCAGTGATTCGACAGTGTATGTGGCGGTGGCGTATTCTTCAAAAGCTCTCACAATAATTTTTGAATACACCGGGTGCAGTTCAATATTTTTCGTTTTCAAATTATTCACATAGCCGTAAGGAGCTTTTGTCAGCCACTCGCCACGGCGAAGTTTTTGGCGCATACCGCGCTTCACATTCTCGACGAGGTTGTCAGAAAAATATTTGGACTGTCCGAACGCCACTTGCAACATGAATTTCCCTTGCGGAGTTGGCTCAAACCAA
>CAYIMH010000077.1:0-3305 GCA_964364525.1 uncultured Candidatus Saccharibacteria bacterium
GATCCGCGACCGGCAGATGCTAGCTCAAGACGGAATGTTTGTGATCATTGCTATCATTGACGTCGCCAGCGGCAAGATCCGTAAATCACCCGACATCATCTCCCGCGGTTTTATTTATCTCAAAGAATCTCAAGATCTCCTGCGCCAAGTCCGCCTCCTGACCAAGAAGAAAATCGAAGAATCCACGGCCCAGATGCGCCCGATCAATTTCGACTACGTCAAGAATGCCGTCCGCGACGAAATTGGTCGCTATCTCTACCAGAAAACTCACAAGCGCCCCATCGTTTTGCCGGTCTTGATTGAGGTGTAAGACCAAAAAAAATATCCCCACCCACACTTGACTTTCAAAGTGGCTCTGCTATCATATCAAGCACATCTGGCAGTAGTGCCAAATGATATCAACTGCGGGACCCCGTATCGTAAGATGCGGGGTCCTTTGCGTCCTTATCTTTTACTTTCACCGCTAAAAACATTGAGCGAAAATTAGCGATATCAAAGTAATGAGAAAGCGCGGGTGGTAATTCTTTAGCCACATGGCCGGAACGGGAAAAGCCAATTACCACTTTGCCCCGACCTCTCAAAAATTTTATCAAATACTCAAAATCGCAGTCACCGGAAAATAAAACCATGGTGTCAAAATCGGTTAGAGTGAAGGTGGCATCAACCGATATCTCAACATCAAAGTTAGCTTTGCGGTGCGGCCTTTCATTAGTATGATCTTCGTACTGCTTCAGTGGTTTGGTAATTAACTTGAAGCTAAGGCCTTTCTTTAGAAAATATCTAAACTTTTGATGTGAGAGACTATCAAACTCGGCAGTGTAAAACCTGGTGCCTTGATAATCACCGCCAATCGTCTTAAAAAAATCACGGAACCTTTTGTAATCTACTGCCCAACGCAAAGTATCAATGGAAGCGCTTTTCAAGTTATCCGGCAGATCGTCCGGACGAACAAACATTGCTTGGACAGACCGCTCGAGATTCGCCGCATCAACATAAACTACAGTTCGACCTTTCATCACTGACCTAAGTTTTTCAACATACTCATTCTCCATCAAAACAGCCTAACACGAAATTTGAAACTCACAAGCGCCCCATCATTTTGCCGGTCCTGATTGAAGTGTAGTATAATAGGGGCAATGGAATTGAGCTTCGAGGCAAAAATCCGCCTGCGCCGATTGGCTTATGTCGCGGGTTTTTTCTTGACCATCAGCACCTCGATCGCCGCCTACGTTAATTCCTCTTTCCTTGAGCAATTTCTCTCCGAGCGTTCGGTTGGTCTGGTCTATTCGCTGGCTTCAATTATCTCCGTTATCGTCTCCTTTAACACCAGCCGACTGATCCAGCGTGTTGGCAATCGCCAGACGATTCTTATTTTGGCCGTCGCCGATTTCGTTGCCCTAGGCGGCGTTTTCCTCTGGACCAACTCGCCCATGGCCATCCTTTTTCTCTCCGCTTATACCGTGCTCACTTTTCTTCTCTTCATTAATCTTGACCTTTATGTTGAGGGGCTCTCGGATGACAGAATTACCGGCCGGATCCGTGGCCTCTTCCTCACCGTTGTCAATTTTGCCTGGTTGGCCTCGCCCTTCTTGGCCGGACAATTAGTCCTAAACTTCGATTACCGCGCCATCTACTTGGTCGCTGGCCTAGCTTTGATTCCTTTTCTTTACTTGGTGGCCCATCATTTCCATGAAGTCTTGTCGCCAGCGCGGGAACATTTCAGCCTGTGGCAAACGGCGATGCGCCTCTACCGCGGCGGCAACGGCGCTCTCCAGAATCTGCGGCGCATCATCTACCTCGATTTCCTGCTTAATTTTTTCTACGCCATCATGGTGATCTATATGCCGATCTATCTGCTCAACCACATGGGTTTCGCCTGGGAAAAAATCGGCTTCATCTTCACGATCATGCTCGTCCCCTTCGTTATTCTCGACTTCATACTTGGCTCCTTGGCCGACCGGCGCTATGGCGAGAAGGAGATCATGATTACCGGCATGATCATTGCCGGTAGCGCGGCTATGGCCGTCTCGCTGATCGACTCGCCGCTCATTTGGCTTTGGGCGCTCGTCCTCTTCCTTTCTCGAGTCGGCGCCGCCAGTTGGGAAATCATGAAGGAGACTTATTTGTTTAAAAAAATTGACGGCGCGGATATCAACATTCTTTTTGTCTCTCGCAATACCTATCCACTGGCCTATATCATCGCTCCGCTCTTCGCCTCCGTGTTCCTCTCCTTCTTCGACTTCCGCTGGCTCTTCCTCGCTCTCGGCCTCATCATCCTCCTCTCCTTGGGCCACGCGCTGGAACTTAAGGATACAAAATAATTATTTGGCGAAGCCAACAGCCTCATCAAACTTTATGGATAATAACTTCGATACTCCGTCGCCACCCATAGTGACGCCATAGAGCACGCCGGCGCGAGACATCGTCTCGCGGTTATGGGTGATAAGGATGAGTTGCGAGTGAGCAGCCAAATTCCCAACCATCTCGCTGTACTTGCGCGAATTGGCCTCATCAAGAGCGGCGTCGGTCTCATCTAAGATGAGGAAGGGCGGCGGATTGACCTGCGACATAGCGAAGAGAAGAGCAATGGAAGTGAGCGCCCGCTCGCCACCACTAAGCATCTCCAGTCCGCGAATCTTCTTGCGCGGCAGATTAACAGCAATCTCAATGCCCTCACTTGGAGGTGAGGCCTCCAAGTGACTGTCCATGTCTATGTCATCATCTTCTGAATCTTCAGCCTCGACCGACTCAATTAACTTAGGTTCTGCCAGCAAACTCAACTTGGCCGTCCCGCCGCCAAACATGGAACCGAAAAACTCCTCGAATTTCTTGTTAATCCGCTCGAGACCAGTGGTGAAATCGTGATTGATTTTAGCGCGGAGCTCCTCAATTACTTGATGGATTGAAGTGGCGCTCGCCGTTAAATCAGCCAATTCTTTTTCTAAAAATAGATCGCGCTCGCGGGTCTCCTCATATTCCTTCATGGTGTCGCCATGATCTATCCCCATGTCCTCAAGCTTGATCTTCAAGCGCTCGAGCTGGCGACGACGTTCTTCTTGCTTGCCTCTATCTTCCGCCGGATTATAGGTCAAATTGAAATCCGCGTAATTTCTGATCTCTTGATCTACCAGCGCGACCACTTCCTCTTCTTCGCGCTTGAAATTCTCGGTCTCTAATTCCAATTGACGCCAATCAGACAAAGCGGCGTTTAATTGGCCCTGCCACTCACTCCGTTTGGCCTGAAGTGAGAGGCGCTCGCGGTCGGCCGATTGGGCCGCCGCAATGGTCGCCTCGAGAGCTCTCGA
>CAYIMH010000078.1:0-3275 GCA_964364525.1 uncultured Candidatus Saccharibacteria bacterium
TCTTGACCTCGGTATAACGCATGGCCGCCGGCGGATCGCCGTCAATGGAACCAAAATTTCCCTGACCCAAGATGAGCGGCGAGCGCATATTGAAGTCCTGGGCCATCCGCGCCAGCGCGCCATAACAGGCCGCGTCGCCGTGCGGATGATATTTACCGAGGACATCGCCGACCACCAAGGCGGACTTCCTAAATTTGGCCGTTGAAGTGAGGCCCAACTCGTGCATCGAGAAGAGAATACGGCGCAAGACCGGCTTCAAGCCATCGCGGACATCCGGCAGGGCGCGGTCGACGATCACACTCATGGCGTAATCAATGTAAGACTCGCGCATCTCGGTGGCAATATCTACCGGCACTATTTTATTTTTTTGCTCGTCAGCCATTTTAACTTAAATTGAAAATTAATTATGAAAAAATTTCCCAGTCACCACTCCCCAACCTTCCTTGATACTGCCCCAGATGTTGCTCCAGGCCGATCCGCCCTCCGGAGGTAACACCTCCCCCACTTCTCCCCCCTCGACACCAGCAAAATTCCAGGCACCGGTGACGTAGAGATTAAGCAGCCAGACCAAGACGATGATAAAGGTCAGCGACACGGTCCAGATCCAGAGCAGGCGACGACGCTCCGGCTCGGGCCGAGCTCTAACTTTATCCAGATAATTAGCTAAACCGGACATGGTAAAAATTTAAAAATTAGAAACTCAATTAAGATTTAATCACTGTTACCCGCGTTTGGCCGGTAACCAGATCCTTCTTTTTCACCGTCAAACTCTCCACCGGCTTTTCCTTCTCGGCGCTCATTTCCTTCAAAAAGGTTGAGAGCGTCTTGTCGTCATAATCAATGGGGATGACCAAGCCCGGCTCTAGGTCAGCCACCGCCTGACTGGCTTGTTTGGGTGTGAGTAATTCACCATTACCCACCGGTACGAAGAGGATATCGATTACCCCCACGCCCTCGGTCAATTTCTCGGGTAATTTGGCGGCGGCCAAGGCACCCAGATGGACGAGGCGGATCTGCTCCAGCGTTACCAAATAGGCGGTATTGATTTTCCCACCAGGTCCAGCGGTAGTAAAGCCTTTGATGAAAATCCCACCCACCTCGTACTCGCCCGGACCATTCACCAAGAAAGGTACCCGCTCACCGCGCGCGGCATTAGCCACACCATTGTAGCCAGGATCATTAAGCGAGACCATGGCCACATCAGCGCCAAATTTGAGGGTCTTCAAATCCGCGCGCCCGCGCGGCACTTCGTCAATCGGGTTGAACACTACCACCGTCTCCCCCTGCTGAACTTTAACCATCCCCAGTCCGTAATGACTGATTATCATAAGACTAGTATAGCAAAAATTAAGACAAAATAAAAGCCTTGCCCTTTTCTTAAAAATCCCTATACTATAGAGCTATGTCTAGCACGGACACGGAAAATAAGGTGGTCGTAGAGGAAAAAGTGGTGCAATTGAGTGCCATGGCGGAAGTGCTTAAAGGTACGCCGGAGAAACCGCGCGAGAAGACTCTCGTGGAGGGGACGGTGATCGGCAAGTCGAAGATGGCGGTTTATGTAGATATTCCGCCCTTTGGTACCGGCATTATTTTCGGCCGTGAGTACTTGAACGCCCGCGGGATCATTAAGGAAGTCAACGTCGGTGACATTATTTCGGCCAAAGTGGTCGAGCCAGAAGGCGAAGAGGGTTATATCGAGCTCTCGCTCAAGGAAGCTAAGCAGGCCCTAGTCTGGGCCGAGGCCAAGCAGGCGATCGACAATAACGCCACCTTCGATTTGGTGGTCAAGAACGCCAATAAGGGCGGACTGATGTTCGAGTGGCAGGGGCTAGACGGCTTCATCCCCGCCTCGCAATTAAAGCCCGAGCATTATCCCAAGGTACCGGACGGCAATAAAGATAAAATAGCCGATGAATTGAAGAAATTGATCGGCCAAACTCTGACCGTTTATCTAATCAATGCTGACCCCAAGGAAGGCAAATTAATTTTTTCCGAGAAGGAGCTCGGCTCTAAGAGTCGTAAAGAAATTGTTTCCAGATATAATCTCGGCGATGTCGTCGAGGGCGAGGTGACGGGCGTCGTCGACTTCGGCGTCTTCGTCAAGATCGAGGAGGGCTTTGAGGGCTTGGTCCACATCTCGGAGGTGGACTGGTCACTCATTGAGAATCTGCGTGAGCTCTTCCACACCGGCGACAAGATCAAGGCCAAAATTATTGAAGTGAAAGACGATAAGGTCTCGTTGTCATTAAAGGCGCTTAAGCGCAACCCTTGGCTCGACGCTGAAAACAGATACCAACGCGGCGACGTCGTTAAGGGTGTGGTCATCCGCCACAACAAGCACGGGGCCCTAGTGAGCATCGAGGAGGGTGTTGCCGGATTGGTCCACATCTCAGCATTCAAGAGTGAGGACGAGCTCCGTCAGAAATTGGAATTGGGCAAGACTTACACCTTCACCATTAACGTTTTCGATTCCAAAAACCAAAAAATGACCCTCTTTTTCGGCGAGAAAAAGCTCCCGCCAAAAACGGTAACCAAAGAGGAAGTGAAGACCGAAATCAGTGAGCCCGGAACCGAACTTCATTAGCCAGATGTCGTTCTAAATCTATAATTTCGGGAAAAAAGAAAAGAAACCCCGCAAATCTGGTGTAAACCAAACTCCGGGGTTTTAAGTCCTCAATTTTCAACATCTGCGGGAGAGGACAACGCTCAAGGCGTCGAGCGAGTCCCTCGGGTACAGGCTGATGACATGCACACCATCGCGATTCCAGTAACCGACAGCGACCAGCCGGCCGACCGACGTGAACACGGGAGTCCAGTGATATATACTATGAAGTAGACACTGGTAGTTCGCCGCCTCGTAAGTGATCAGGCGGTAAACGAACTGGGCCGGCGTTTCGCGACAGAGCTGATTGAGCAGAAGGGCGGCACATTTCTCGGCGCCCCGTTTCCGGGTGTCGTCGCTACTTATCAGCTTGGCTAGGGCCGGTTGCTTCTGTTCGAACTCAGCAATGGCTCTGGTGTAGACCGCAGGCATGTCACGGCCCGCAAAGATCTTCTTGAGCTCATCGGCAATAACGTCGGTCTGGTCGAGGAAGTTCTGGCCAGTGGAACCCGGGAGTACCTCGTTAGCCGCCAAGCGCCAATGCCACTTCCGGCCAGTGGTCATGGTGGTATAAAATTTCTTCTCCGTGTACCCAACGGCGGACGAAATCTTCTCACCGCCGGTAGTGAGATTCTTGCGGGCCCCGACCATTTGCTTCATGGTGAGACCGGGA
>CAYIMH010000079.1:0-3228 GCA_964364525.1 uncultured Candidatus Saccharibacteria bacterium
CGCCCAACGGCTGCTGGGTAATAAGCGAGTACGGGCCGAGCGAGCGCATATGGATCTTATCCTCGACCATGTGATCAAGCTTCAACATGTACATTGTGCCGATGGCGATGGGCCGCTCGTAGATGCGGCCGGTCTGACCGTCGTGGAGCTCGACCTTGCCGCTCCGCGGGAAGCCCGCCTTCTCCAATTCATCTTTGATCTCTTCCTCCGTCGCCCCCATAAAGGGCGGCGTGATCGCCTGATAGCCCAAAGCATTGGCCGCCAACCCCAAATGCATTTCAAAAATCTGACCCAAATTCATACGCGAGGGCACGCCAAGCGGCGTCAAGACAATATCCACCGGCGTACCATCAGCGAGATAAGGCATATCTTCCACCGGCAAGACGCGCGAAATGACTCCCTTATTACCGTGACGGCCAGCCAATTTATCGCCCACTTGGACGTTGCGGAGTTCCGCCACTTCCACGTGGATTTGTTTGATAATTCCCGACTCTAATTTGTCACCGCGCTCGCGGGTGAAAACCCGGACGCCAATAACCTTACCCTTCTTGCCGTTGGGCATCCGCAATGAAGAATCTTTAACATCGCGCGACTTCTCGCCGAAAATGGAACGGAGGAGACGTTCTTCCGGCGTCAATTCGGTCTCGCCCTTGGGGGTGATCTTGCCCACCAAAATATCACCGGGGCTGACTTCCGCGCCAATTCGGATCACGCCATCCTCGTCTAAGTTGCGGAGCTTGATCTCGCCCACATTGGGAATATCGTGCGTTGTCACCTCCGGTCCTAATTTGGTATCACGGACACTGATAGTAAATTCCTCAATATGGACACTGCTAAATTTGTGGTTATGGACCAGACGCTCGGAGATAACAATGGCATCCTCATAATTGGCGCCGCCAAGAGACATGAAGGCCACAAGGGCGTTCTGACCAATCGCCAATTGACCGTTAACCGTGCAAGAAGTGTCGGCCAAGACCTGCCCCGCCTTGACCTTTTGGCCCAAGGAGACGATGGGCCGTTGATGGAAGGAAGCGTTATCGTTGGTCCGCATAAAGTTAACCAGGGTATGCTCTTCATATTCACCCTTATCGGTCTTAACCGTGATCTGGGTACCGTCCATGGTCGTAATCGTCCCGGCCGCTTTGGCCAAGATGATCCGACCGGAGTCGACGGCAATTCGCGTTTCCAAACCAGTAGCCACTAGCGGCAATTCCGGGATAACACAAGGCACCGCCTGCTTCTGCATATTAGAACCCATCAGCGCGCGGTTGGCGTCATCGTGTTCTAGAAAAGGGATCAGCGAGGTGGCCGCCGAGTAAGCCTGATAGGGCGAAACGTCGATCAAGTTAACCTCGGCTCGCGGTACTACCGTCGGGTGGCCCTTGACCCGCACCTCTACCAACTCGCGGACAATCTTCTTGTCCTTATCATAATCGGTGGCGCCGTGAGCAATCACATATTTTTCTTCATCAAGAGCGTTAAGATAGAGCAATTCTTCGGTGATCTGGCCACTCTTAACCACGCGGTAGGGCGTCTCCAGCACCCCAAACTCATTGATCCGAGCGTAATTGGTCAATTGAAGAATTAAACCAATGTTCGGACCTTCCGGTGTGTGAATGGGGCAAATGCGCCCGTAATGAGAAGTGTGAACGTCGCGCACCTCGAGGCCCGAGCGCTTACGCGTCAAGCCGCCCGGGCCGAGAGCGCTAAGTCGACGCAGGTGTTCAATTTCACCAAGAACATTCTTCTGGCCCATAAATTGGGAGAGTTGACTGGTGGTGAAAAACTCCTTGATCCTAGCCTGGAGTGGCCGCGGACTGATCAGCTGGATCGGTAAAGTAGTGCTAGAATCAATGGTTGACATCCGGTCTTGGATATTGCGCTTCATCTGCATCAGGCCGATCTTTAGTTTCTGTTGGAGCATCTCGCCCACCGAGCGGACACGGCGTAATCCCAAGTGATCAATATCGTCAGCCGCCGCGTCCTTAGAATTATTGAGAAAAACGATATGTTTGACGATCGTTACCAAATCGTCAAGATTAAGCACCCGCCGGGCCCGCTCCTCGGGAGTCAGGGGGCGCTCGAAGCGGGTGTTGAAGCGCAGGCGGCCAACCGTCGAGAGATCATAGCGCTCGCGACCGAAGAGCGCCGCGATAAATTCGCGAGCGCTGGCCACCGTGGCCAAGTCGCTGTCACGAAGACGTTTATAAATTTCTAGATAAGAATCGTCGGCGGTTTTGGCGTGATCTTTGGCTAGAGAAGTTTTGACATAATCAACTTCGCTCACAAGACCAGTGAACAATTCCAGAATGTCCTTATCGGATAAAGTCTGGCCCCCCAAGTCAGCCAAGACCCGGAGCAGAGTCACCACTGGGAACTTGCGCTTGCGGTCCACGCGAACATAAATGACATTGTCGGATTCGGTCTCCAACTCGATCCAAGCGCCAGTAGCGGGGATAACTTTAGCGCCGAAGCGTTTGCGTCCGCGGAGTTCATTTTCGGTAAAGAAGACACCGAAGCTCCGAGCCAGCTGGGTCACCACCACCCGCTCGTTGCCGTTGATGATGAAGGTGCCGTGATCGGTCATCAGGGGAAAATCAGCTAGGAAAATCTCCTGCTCCTTCTCGCTGGCAATAATTTTATTTTTCAAACGCACCCGCACGCGCATCGGCGCGTCATAAGTCAATTGATTGATCTTGGCGTGATGCTCGTTAAATTTGGGTTCATCGATCTGAAAGCCGAGAAACTCGAGCTCAAACTTCTTCTCGGAATAATCTTTGATCGGTGAAAATTCGGTCAGCAATTCCTTAATCCCCTCCTTAATCAGCCACTCATAAGACCAGCGCTGGGTAGTAACCAGATTAGGTAATTGGTCCAAGGGCTCGCGATAATGCGAGAAGTATTTTTTTTGCATAAAAAACTGACCGCTTATTAAGCTTCGTGGCTAATTAAAACTCTAAAACTAGAGAGCAAGATATTACCGACAAGCAAACAACAACAACACAATCTTGCTTGTATTAACAATAGGCTAGCAAGGGCCGGTCAGCTTGTCAAATCCGGCCAGCGGACTGTGGATAAGTCGGTTCTAGCGCCCGTCCGCCGAAGTATCGCTATTCGCCGATTCGGCCTTGGGGGCGGGAGCCGCCGAGTCAGCACTAGCGTCTTCAGTTTTGGCCGGCTCGTTAACTACCGGACCGACATTGATAACTAAATTACGACTGGGACTAA
>CAYIMH010000080.1:0-3211 GCA_964364525.1 uncultured Candidatus Saccharibacteria bacterium
GATGAGATCAATAAGCCCTGTACGGCCGTGGCCAATGGCGACGCGCAGGTCGAGCGTTGCGGTTTGGTGGCGACGGTGGAGCGCGAGCAACGCAATCTGGATCAGAACACCATTATTCTCTTCCAGCGTCTGGACAATAAATTCAAGATTGCGGGCGATCTGTTAAATAAACATGTGGATATCTTACCGATCTTTACGGTGCTCGAGGCCTTAACTTTGCCCAGTATTTATTACGATAGTTTCAATTTCACTGGCGGGAAGGGGATCAGTATGGGCGGCAAGGCGGCCAGTTATGAGGATATCGCCATCCAGACCCAGATTTTTTCTGAAGACAAGGGGCGGATCCAAAGCTTTATCTTCTCGGATTTAAATGCTATCGCCGACGGGCTGGTTACCTTCAAACTGACGATGATTTTGGAGCCGAATCTGACCACTTACACCACTAATTCTTCTAATAATTGATTATGTTCAGGCTATTATTTCCATTGGTTCTGGTCGCCGCCGCGGGACTCATTTTCTTTAAATTTACCGACCCAATTTTGGTTCAGGTTGATGAGCTCAAGGCTGAAAAAGCCAAACTGAACGAAGGGTTAGAAAATGCCAAGGAATTGCGCCGGGTGCTTCAGGACTTGCTCGATACTTATAATAGCTTTGGGCAGGGCGATATTGATCGTCTGACTAAATTTCTGCCCGACAATGTGGATAACGTCCGCCTGATTATTGATATCAATAATATCGCTCGGCCCTACAATATGACCATTCGCAATCTCCGGATCAAGGCCGACGAGGACAAGGGCGAGGCTTCAGTGATCGAGGGCGGCGAGAGGATGAATAAGGGGGCGGTAACGCTGGGCTTCTCGGTCTCCGGCTCCTACGATAATCTCCAGGCTTTCCTCGATGATTTGGCTCGGAGTCTCCGCCTGGTGGATGTCACTTCGATTACTTTTTCTTCCAACGATAAGAACCTTTACGATTATAATATTGAAATCCAGACTTATTGGTTGAAATAATTATATGAACACAAAAGTGATTTTAAATATTTTGGCGGCGCTGGTGGTCATCGCCTTGATCTTCTTCGGCTACCGACTAATTTTCAAGTCGGCGCCAGACGAAGTGGCGGACGGCGATGTCGGATTGGTGGCGGCTGGCTTTGCCGAGAATCCCTTGCGCGAAAGCGCTGATGAATTCCTGCAGATCCTCTTAAGTCTCAAGAAGCTGGATTTGGTGAGTGGCGCGGCCTTCTTTGCTAATCCGGGTTTCCAGAGCCTGCGCGATTTTGCCACTGAGTTGCAGATGAAGGAGCCGGGCAAAGAGAATCCTTTCGCGCCCATCTTGGGCCGGGCCCGGGTGGGTGACGTTTTCGACTCCAATCGCGCCTCGAGCACCCAAGCGGCCCCCGCTCGCTCCAGCATCACTCGTCCCGCCGGCTCTAGTTCTAGTAATAGCCCGGGTACCACTGGTGGCGCGGGTACCAGCGCTCGCAGTCAATTGAACAGCGCCCCGAGCAATTAATCATTATGGATTACGCTGTCGACATCCCTGTCGCCAATTTAGAGACCGGGTACAAGGTTCCGCCCGAGACGCTCAATTATATTCCCAAGACTTCTTCTGACTATTACCGCATCATTCCACTACGGATCCGTGATGGGGTTTTAGAGGTGGGGATGATCGATCCGGGTAATATCGAGGCCCGCGATGCGCTCCAATTTATTGCTTCTAAAGTTGGTTTGCCGTTCAAAATTTTCTCAATCGGTCAGGCCGATTTTGATCAAATTGCTAAGGGTTATGAGGGGCTCTCCAGCGAGGTGACCAAGGCCCTAAGCGACCTCGACCTCGAGATCCAAGGTGAGGAGCGGGGCGGCGAGAAGGAGAAGGCCACTATCACCGGCGCCGGTAATGTCAAAATTGTGGAGGATGCGCCGGTGACCAAAATTGTGGCCGTTATTCTCCAGCACGCCTCTTCCGGCAATGCTTCCGATATCCACATCGAGCCGGTGGCCGAGAAAGTGCGCGTCCGCTTCCGCGTCGACGGGGTGCTCTACACCAGTCTTTTCTTGCCCAGTTCGGTTCACGATGCCGTGGTGGCCCGCATCAAGATTCTAACCAATATGAAGTTGGATGAGCGGCGCAAGCCTCAAGACGGCCGTTTCTCGGCGCGGGTGGAGGGACGCAAGATCGATTTCCGTGTCTCCACGATGCCCACTTATTACGGCGAGAAGGTGGTGATCCGTATTCTTGATCCGGACAAGAAATTGTTGACCCTGGAAAGCGTCGGTCTCTCGCCGGATAATATCGCCCTCCTGCGCGAGGCCATCACCAGACCCTACGGCATGATTCTGATCACCGGCCCCACCGGTTCCGGTAAGACCACCACTCTCTACTCCCTCTTCAACGAGATTGATCGAGATAAGAATAATGTCGTGAGCCTCGAGGACCCGGTCGAGTATAGCGTACCGGGCGTCTCTCAATCCCAAGTGCGGCCGGAGATCCAATATACCTTCGCCAACGGCTTGCGGAGTATCTTGCGCCAGGATCCCGACATTATTATGGTCGGAGAAATTCGCGACTCCGAGACGGCCAAATTGGCTATTCAGGCCTCGTTGACCGGACACCTCGTCCTCTCGACGCTCCACACCAATAACACCGCCGGTGTGATTCCGCGGCTCATTGATATGGGGGTTGATCCCTACCTGATTCCGGCCACCCTTATTATGGCCATTGCCCAGCGCTTGGTGCCGACGCTCTGCGAGGAGTCCAAGGAGTCCTTGCCGGTAGCGGATAGCACCAAGGTGATGATTGGTAAGTTTATGGCCGACATTCCGCCGGTCGCCAAAGAGAAAATTAAGATTCCCGAGACTATTTATCGAGCCAAATCCTCACCCACTTGCCCCTCGGGTACGCGTGGCCGCATCGGTGTCTTCGAGGTGTTGAAAATGGATCACGATTATGAACGCTTGATCCTAGAGTCGCCGACGGAAGATGATATTAATAAATTGGCGCGCCAAAAGGGCTTCTTGACGATGAAGGAGGACGCTCTCTTGAAGGCCCTCGCTGGTCTTATCCCCTTTGAAGAGGTGAGCAAGTTGTAATATAATTAAACCATCATGAGGATGCATGCCTGATAAAATCCGAACACTTTACTTTGATGTTGTACAATTTCAAAAACTGGTATATCAACCTGCTGGATTGTTGAGCGGTGATATAACAATAG
>CAYIMH010000081.1:0-3211 GCA_964364525.1 uncultured Candidatus Saccharibacteria bacterium
CGGAAAGAAAAGCACTCACTTCTCAAGGCTAGCAAATTGCCTCCCAAAAGTCAAGCCCGAAGTGGATAACTTACTTAATGATTCCCTGTTTCTTTAAATCAGCAAGGAAATTTGACAGGGGTTGGTCAAATTTAGGATTATCCGTCACCGCCTTTTTCCACAACCCGACCAGAGCATTGGATTGATTAATTGCTCCGTAGGCTTGCACTAATCTTTCGTCCAAGAGAAAGACCGGATCGTTTTCGGCGCCGGCGCTTAGAAGATCCGCCGCGAGCGACAACTGCTTATCATAGACCGCACCCAGAGCGTAGATCTTCCGAGCTTCGTTAAAATCGGGCGCTGACTCATAGGCCTCGCGGAAAAGCGCGAGCGCCTCGTCATATTTCTTTTGGTTGATGTAAAACCCGCCAAGTTCAAAAAGAATCGCTTGCTTGCGAGGCGCAAGCCGGCGCGCCTCAAGGAGTTCTTTCTCGGCTTCGGCCAATAAACCAACTCGAGAAAAGAATGAACCGGCGAATAGCCGGTAGCGCGCGTTCTCCGGCTCCCGTTTAATGGTCTCTAAAATTTGCCCTTGTGCTAGAGTCAGAATCCCCGTTCGCGTGTCGGCCGGGATGGACTCATCTTGCGCCGTGCTCAAAGCCGAGTTGAGGAAATGTTCGCTGGCTTCGGTTGAAGCAAAAGTTTGATAAGCAAACACCCGTTTAAAGTTCTCCAACGCCTTATCCGGATATTTCTGCCAACTTAGCGCCTCGATCAACGCGCGATTGGCCGACAATGGTTTGAAGTTGATCCAATAGAGTGTCGGGATAAAAAGAATGACTACAACGACAATCACCGACCCAAGTGGCCACTGCTTGTCAGTGCGAGGAATCTCGCGGATCGAAATCGGTGGATTGATCTCGGTGGATCGAAAATGGATATAGCCGAGCGTGGCCAGAAAAAGCAGATAACTTACTAAATTATCAAAGACGAATAAATTATGGAAAAAGTAGGCAACCAAAAGCCCGGTAAAAAGCGCTCGTTCCGCCACAGAGAACAAAACGCCTTTCTGCCACCAGAGAAGATATAGCGCGGCGACAAAGAGCGAAAGGTAGGCCAAAAGACCGAGCGCGCCGGCGCTAATTAACCAATCGAAAACGACATTGTGCGAGCGATCAAACCACGGTTCTTGAGGATACATCTCTGGATCATAATATTTGTTGAAAACCAGAATATAATTCTCCGGCCCCCAGCCGAGAAGTGGCCGCTCCTTGAATCCTCGCCAGCTCATATTCCAAACCAAGAAACGGGACTGAGTCGTGCGATCGTCAACCGAGATCGAAGCGAAACGAGACAAGGTTGGACTCTTGGCGACCCAATCAGTATTCTTGACCGCCAAAAAACCGACAATCGCCAAGACGGCCAAACCGAGCGTCCCCCAAGCGACGCGCCGAATCGTTTTCCCGCTCACGGTTCGCTCGCGCCAAATTATCAAAATCGCCGAGATAATCAAACCCAAGCCGAGGCCAAGAATCGCCCCGCGGGTGGCGGTTTTATAGAGAAGGACAAGATTAAACAAGCCCAGTAAAACATAACCCGCCACCAGCGTGCGCCACCAACTCCGCCAGTTGGTGGATTGCCAGCGATTCTCCTGCCAGAAACGGATCAAACAAAAAAGAAGCAAAAATAAATGGAAAAGAGCATACACCGCCAGATAAGTCGCGTTGCCAAAAGTGGCGTCGAGACGCACGCCGCCTTGATTAATCGCCAACTTGCCGGTGAGTTGCAAAACGGAATAAACGGCGATGACCGCGTTAATCACCAAAAGCGAGTGACTGAACCAAGCCCAGAGTTTTTCTTTCTTCAAGACCGAAATCAGAATTAAAAAATAGGCAAAGAGATGGAGATAACTAATCAACCCCTCCATCCGTTCGAAATTGCTCCAGAAACTGCGGAAGGGATTCGCGCCCCAGGCCGTGGCGAGAGCCAGCACCAGAAGCAAAGAACTCATGGCGACGAGGAGCCACGAGCCGCGAGTCTGCCCGCCGAGAAGGCGGGGGCGATAGTTGGGGTCACGAAGCGCGAGAATAATCCAGAGCGCGAGAATTATTTCCATTACCATCCGGAAAAAGAAACCTTTGCCAGTAATGAATGGGAAAAACAAAGAGGTGGAAACAATGAGCGGAGTAATGGTCAAAAGCAATAAACCCCCAACGATCAACCAGAAAAGAATTTTGTTTAAAGTCATTACCCGAAGATCATAGCATAAACATCTGAATTATGCTAAATTGCCGGCATGAAGAAAGCTTTGATCACCGGTATTACCGGCCAGGATGGTTCATACTTAGCAGAACTCTTGCTCGAGAAGGGGTACGAAGTGCACGGGATTATCCGCCGTTCGAGTTCTTTCAATACCCAACGAATCAATCATATTTACCACGATCCGCATGATCAGAGAGACGGGATTCTGCGACTCCATTACGGCGATCTTTCGGATAGCAGTAATCTGAATCGGATTCTTGAGAAAGTAGCGCCAAATGAAATCTATCATCTCGCCGCGCAGAGTCATGTGCTCGTCAGTTTTGATTTACCCGAATACACCGGTGATGTCACGGGGCTTGGGACAATCAGAATTCTGGATGCCATCAGAGAAACAAAAATTAAAACCAGATTCTATCAGGCCTCATCAAGCGAAATGTTTGGCAAGGCGGTGGAATTGCCGCTCAAAGAAACCAGCGCTTTCCATCCCCGGTCGCCCTACGGCTGCGCCAAAGTTTATGCTTATTGGGTAACAAAGAATTACCGCGAGAGCTACGGCCTGTTCGCTACTAACGGAATTCTTTTCAATCATGAATCGCCGCGACGAGGAGAAACATTCGTGACGAGGAAAATCACTCACGGGCTAGCGCGAATTAAACTGGGGAAAGAGAAAAAAATATATCTGGGCAATCTGGACGCCAAACGCGACTGGGGTTATGCCAAAGACTATGTCAAGGGAATGTGGCTGATGCTCCAGCATATCGAACCCGATGACTTCATCCTTGCCACCAATGAGACACACAGCGTGCGGGAATTTGCCGAAGCGGTTGCCAATCATCTGAAGATGCCACTCGTTTGGCAAGGCAAAGGGATTAAAGAGCAAGGCCTTGATAAAAAAACCGGTAAAGTAATTATCGAGATTGATCCGGACTATTTCCGGCCGGCCGAAGTTGATGTCTTGCTCGGTGATTAT
>CAYIMH010000082.1:0-3137 GCA_964364525.1 uncultured Candidatus Saccharibacteria bacterium
CCTTTGGGGAGGGTTAGGGTGGGGCGTATTTTCATTTCTCCGGCTTCATTTCTCTAATTTTGGTGGCGTGATCGGTGAAGAGGATGCCCTCCAAGTGATCAAGCTCGTGTTGGAAAATTTGGGCGATGAGACCGGTGCCATGGCGAATGAATTTGTGGCCGTGCTCATCGTAGGCCTCGACGCTGGCTTTAGTGGAGCGGCGGGTGAGGCCGTAGAGCCAACGCATGGAGAGACAGCCTTCTTCCATTTCGGTTTTCTGCCGCGAGGCTTTAACCAGTCTAGGATTAATGAAGATTAAGTCGCGGGCCGGCTTCTTGTCCGCGGTGATTTGGTCCGCAGTATTAACAACTCGGCCGGAGATAATAAAAATCCGTTTAGACTCGCCGATTTGGGGCGCGGCAAGCGCCACGCCGTCATCTTGCTCGGCGAGCGCTCGACTCATCTTGGCGAGGAGCCGCCGCGTTGCGGGTGACTGGATTTCGGAAGCGGGCACCGCCTTGGCCCTCGCGCGCAAGGCCGGGTCATCCTTCTGGACAATAGGACTCATCATTATAATTTTATTAGAAAATCGTCTCGGGGTCTACCTCGACGGTGAACGCGGGCGGCAGATTCTTAAGGACGGCGGCGAGTGTCTCATCTGGCCACCGATTCGGCTCCAGCTTCAAAAGCAAATTATATTTCCAAGTACCACTCTTACTATGCCAGATAGAGGGGAAGACAACTGGTTCATAAGCGGCAAGGAGGCCAGACAATTTCTTCAGCGCTTCTTGGGTCGCCGCTTTCTCTCCCTCACGGCTGACCTTGATGAGTAATTTGAAGGGCGGATAATCGAATTGGCGCCGCTCTTTAATTTCCTGACGATAAAAGTCAAGTAGATTACCCTTAATTACTTGATCGAAGAGAGGCTCGGCCGGATAACGAGTCTGAATCGCGAAGCGCTTGGTGGCCAGAAGTCGGAGACGAGAAAGGAGGGCAAAAAGGCGCTCGTTGACGCGGAAATCGGGTAGAGAAAATAGCGAGTCTAGTCCCAGCGCCAAAGTATTCTCCATCTCGTGCGTTAGATAATGGAGGGCCATCTCTGTGCCGAGGAGGAAGCTCCCGGGCGTCTCACCAAATCTCTTAATCAATTCTTCGGCTTGTTTGCGTGTCTTAATCCGATCACTGTCCATGATAAAGATATTTACTTTAGGGAAGCGGGTTTCCAATTCTTCGGCGACCCGCTCGATTCCGATACCCAGCGCGCGCAGACGCCAACCTTGGCAATGATGACATTTCTCCTCGGCGCTCCGCCGCTCGCCACATTTATGACAGAGGAACCAATTAGCTTCTTTAATACTGGAGCCTTTCTTGGCTTGGTGGAGGACTAGCGGCGATTGACAGCGTCCACAGACCACCGGCTCGGCGCAATCGTCGCAAATAATGAGTGGGGCTAGGCCACGTCGGCCGGCCAGGATCACGGTCCGCTCATTATTATTGGCGGCGTGACGCAATTGCTCCTCGGCTTCTTCGCCGATGATGACGTCGCCACTGACGCCGTAGAGCTTGCTGACGGCCTCGGAAATTAGGCGCTGGCGGGGGTTGCTGGCCATTACCAGATCACGCTCGGCGCGCTCGAGGGTCTCCACGCGGAGTAGGAGATCACCAAAGATCAGTCGGATATTGCCGCGCTCGGAAAGATATTCCGCCAGGCGGCGGTAATCGGTGAAGGGGCGGGCCGGAGACTTATAGGCTGGCGAACTCTCTTTGTCAATAATAACGGTTTTAACGTCCAGCCGTGGCAGGCAGAGAAAGGTCGGTGTGCCAACGATGAGTAGGGGGTGGGTGCTGGCAATAGCCTTCTGCCAATTGGCGATCAGGGTCTTGGTGGCCAATTGATGATGGAGCGCCACGGTATATTCCTCGATGCCGCGCCCCAAGGAAGACATCACCTGTTCCAGATCTATCGCTGTGGGCAGACAGAGAAAAACAGAAGCGCCACGAGCGAATTCTTCCCGAATTAAACTTTTGTAAAAAGATAAACGGTCGTCATCGGTGTCCTGCAATAATTGTTTCTCGCCCTTAAGTCCAGGGCCGATGACTGGTTGATAATTGGCCGCTTCCAATTCGTCGCAATGATCGAGGATGACCTGTGGGGTCAGACTTGTCAAGACTGGCCCTAGCGGATAGCCACTGTAATTACTCATATCCTCAATTGCCTTAATGAAAATCGGGGAGAAAAATTGCTGGTTCTTAATCGCGCCAATTTTCTTTAGGACGAAGTCAGCCTGGCGTAGGCCGGACTTAACTTGAGCGGCTGGCGTTGCCTTTACCACTAACGCCTTGATGAGTCGCTTGCCGACAGCCACCTCCACAATCGCGCCCGGCTTGATCGGCTTAGAGCTGAAATAGTCGAGATGATCCTTAAAAACGCCTCGCGCGATCGGAATAACGGTGAGCACTTGCATATAATTTACCCTACCATTTTTCCGCTGTTTTTGCCACGGGAACTTGACAAGCACATTTGATTATGCTAGGCTAGTCTTAGCTTGCCAAATCGTGACAGAGACGCTTGTTTCGGCGATTTTTTGACAAAAAAAGAAAGGAGAAAGTTGGATGAATAAGCTGATGTTTTTGGCTGTTTTTCTTGGTGTCGCGACTGTTCAGGCCGAGGAGAGAGGTAATTTCCCGACCACCCAGACAGCTCGAATGGAAGTTAACAGCCAGGGGCGGATCCGAACCGTTGAGGTTTCGGAATCCTGGCGTCCACTGACGGCTGAAGAGCGGGCGGCAGTGAATCAGCCCGGACACGAGGTGCCCATTGGTCTGGTTCGGGTGGCCTCAACCAGAACTGACTTCTGGCATTATCGGCCAGTGACCGAGGCCGAACGCGTGGTCGTCTTTGTTAACGGCGAACTGAAGACCATTACCAAGGTCGTTCGAGTGGAAGGAGAAGATCGTTTCTCTATCCACCTCGTTCTGCTTCTGGTGGCCATAATGTCTATGGCGGTATCCAATTTGTTTTGGAAGAAGGGAGAAAATTCCGCCCCCGTCGCCGCCCCCGTCGCCGCCCCCGTCGCCGTCGCCGTCGCCGTCGCCGACGCCGTCGCCGTCGCCGTCGCCGCCGCCGCCGCCAGCGCCGCCGCCGGAGCCGCCGCAGT
>CAYIMH010000083.1:0-3106 GCA_964364525.1 uncultured Candidatus Saccharibacteria bacterium
AAATTACGACTGGGACTAAGAATATAGGCCCGGCCCACTTCCGTGTAGACCAAGACTTTATCGCCATCTTGGCTCCCCGCAAAGAAAGGCTGCTCGGTGGCCAAGGCCTCCGCGTTACTGACAGTCAAGAGCCGCGGCTCTCCTTCCGGCAACATAATCACCTTGCCAAATTGCTTAATGAGCGTGGTAATCTCGGCGCTATCATCCACCGACGCCGTCTGATTATTGCCCGGCAAAGCCACCACTCCTCCGCTCTTAACTTGGTAATAATTCCAACCGAGCCAGCCCACCACAATCAGCAATAAAATAATAATTAACTTGCTAAGATAGCCCGATTGTGCTTTTTGTTCTTCAGACATAATAAAAATTAGCTATTAATAAATTTAGACTATGGATAGTTTACCAAACGCCCCCGGAAACACAAGCCGGCACTTATCCACCTTATAATATCAAGGAGTTTCCTCGCTACCGCCATAGTTAATCCAGTCGTTAATATAATCGGCAAACTCCCGGGAACTAGCGAAATACTCCGGAAAGACTGCGGGATTAATAATTACATTCTCGGGCCTTTTGTCGCCTAAGTAATCAATAAAGCTCGAGTAACCATAACGGCGGAGAAAATCGTAAGCTTGCTCGGGCCTGGCGATAATTTTCTTTTCCCAATTATCCGGATCGAGTGTTTTAACCGGATTAAGGTGGATATAAGCGAAAAGATATTGGAGATAGTCGTCATTGTCGGCGTGGGTTGCTTTAAATGGTCCTTCAAATAACTTACCGCTTCGCTGGTGCTTCTTGTTGAAATACATTGAATAACCGGTTAGGACTTTCTTCATTAAAATACTAATGCCGTTTTCTGTCTCCTCTTTTACTAAGAGATGAAAATGATTAGGCATCAAACAATAGGCTCCAATGCTAACCAACCTCCCTGGTTTTTCCAAATCAAACATTTCCATCAAGGACTTTCCTTGATAATTACTATGTGAACTTCGGCAGTATTATTGCAAATATAAAGCAGGACCAGAAAGCGTAAACGATCGCGATCGTCTAGAAAAATCGCTCGCTTATCATTGCCACGACTATAGAGATGGTAATACTCGCCAATAGCAAAATTAAATTTCCGTTCCGACATACTCAAAATAATAGTGCTTTTCTGTCATCAAGAAAATTCCTTGATGTGGAAAAAAGGAAACTCCTTACCGTAGGTTTTACTATAGCACGAGCGGGAGGTGTCACCTCATTGAAAACCTCGAGATAATGCGAGGGTCTAATTTGGAACGTAGATTCATATTAAAAACATTGTTATTTGATAATTTTATTAATCTTCTTAGCTTTCCACTCTTCAATCTTAGCCCGGTGACCGGAAAGTAGAACCTTGGGCACACGATACCTGTGGTCATTGTACACCAACACCTCGGGTCTAGTATAGACCTCGCTTGTAGATATCCGTCTTTCCTCTACCGATTCAAATGTGCCTAAAACACCTTCGATTTGACGGGCGGTCGTATCCATAGCGATAAGCGCTGGCAACTCCCCACCCGTCAGCACATAAGGCCCCACGGATATTTCTTCGGCCCTTAGGATTTTCTTGACCCGCGCGTCCACCCCCTCGTAACGGCCGCAAATAAGGACGACATCGGTGAGCCTTTTGGCCCAAGTCGCCGCTACCTGATTAGTAAATTGTTTGCCGGCAGGAGAGAAAATAATAGCTTTCAGCTTTCGGCTGTCAGCTTTCAGCTTCTTTTTGATAGAACCAATCGCTTTCAAAATCGGCTCAGCCATTAAAACCATCCCCGGTCCACCACCGTAGGGCCTATCGTCGGTCTGACGATAAAACCAGTCCTTTTTACCAGCAAGGAGTTTCCTTGATAATTTTGGGGCAACAAAATCGCGCGGGTTATAGAATTTAACCGCGATTTTTTTCTCTTTAATCGCCCGACCGATGATTGACTCCTGCAGGTAAGAACCAAGCGCTTCCGGAAACAGCGTAACGACGTGGAAAGTAAGCAAGTTTAGCCCTTGATCTCACTCATAACGTCATCCACTTCGGCCGAGGCGCTGCGCGTGCGGGGGGCGGTGGTAGAGGCGCCCTCGCGCAACGCCGCCGGTTGATGCGTCGAACCGGCCGGCTCATTGATCTTCAAATTAACCCGGGCATTATTCTTCATCCCCACTACCCGGAGCAAGGTCCGGATCGCCTTGGCCGTATTGCCCTGACGACCAATCACTTTCCCCATATCGGCGGAGTTAACATCGAGAGTCATCAACACACCCATCTCGTCCACTTTGCGTTCAATTTTGACATCCTGCGGGTTATCCACTAAAGCCTTAACTACCAGCTCCAGAAAATCCTGATCCTGAAATTTGTCTGACATGATTCGTTATTAGGTTAAAACTATAAGGCAATACCTCGACAATACTGCTCGCCTCTCATTATAAGGCTAGGTCGGCGGCGCGTCAACGACCGGCGCTTCGGCGACGGGAGTTTCAGCTACTGGCTGATTAGCGGGGACATCAGAGCCGGCCTCCTTGGCTGGCGGAGACTTCTTGGGCAAGACGTTGATCTTCTGGCCAGTGATCACTTTCTCCTGAATCAAGAGATTATGGAGAGTGTCGGAGACTTGTGCGCCCTGACTCATCCAGTGCTTGATCCGCTCGCCATTAAGCGTGGGCTTGCCCTGACGCGCGTTATAATTACCGAGAATCTCGATAAATTTGCCGCTTTGGGAATCCTTACGCGAGTCCATCACCACCACCCGGAAGGAGGGGTCGTTTTTCCGGCCGACGCGTTGTAATCTGATTTTCAGCATAATGTGTCTAGTAGACTAACAGAATTGCTTTTCCTAGTCAAATCTGCTACGCTGAAGCCTGATCGTTTTGGTTCGAAACTTGGTCTTTTTAACAGAAAGCGAGGTGACTTATGATGGAAAACGGCGAGGCAGGAAGGATTCTGACCATCGCCAAAGAATTGGTTGTCGAGAAGCGATGCCTACCAGCGACGGAGATTCCGTCTCGTTCAGTCTCTCTCAACGTCTGGGCGACACAATTAGTCCATGGCCCCGGGGTGATCGCCGAGGAATGTGGCACCTTCAATATCGAAGGTGAGGGC
>CAYIMH010000084.1:0-3061 GCA_964364525.1 uncultured Candidatus Saccharibacteria bacterium
GAACTCTTGGTGGGTTTGACCCCACATACGCTTTCCAAGCGTACGCACTAGACCGCTATGCGACGCCTCCCGCCACACCAATAATTTATAGCAAAAAACGGCTTAGTTGTATATTTGGCTCTTATTCAGGGACGACGTTCAGCACTCGCCTGTCGCGGTCGAAGACGATGTCGACCAGGCGCCAAGAGGTCGCCCCGGTGTCGGGAACGGGCTCCGTGTAGCCGGGTAATTTGGTCAGATCATAATGCCAGACGTTTTCTGTTTTCTCATTCGGTTGGCCAAGCGCGGCCAAAACATAGTCCTTACCAAAGCCGCCGAGAATATTGGGGATCTCGGAGATGGCGGTTTGATAATCTGGTGAGTTGGATGATGAAGACATAAAATTATTTTTAATTATTAAAATACTGACCGCCACTAGAATAATAGCGACGAGCCCGATTGACTGATAAGATCGAGCTCGCATGATTTTAATTGAGCCCCCGAAGTAATTTAATCCGCTCCTCGATGGGTGGATGGGTCATGAATAACCTGGCCATCCCGTGGCCGGCGCGCGTGCCGAAGGGGTTGGAAATATAGAGATGGGCAGTGGCATTATTGGCGCGCGCGAGCGGCTCGGCACGACCAGCGATCTTCTCCAGAGCGTTAGCCAGCCCCTCGGGGTAACGAGTGAGCAGGGCGCTGGAACTATCGGCGAGGAATTCGCGCTTGCGGGAAATGGCTAATTGGATCAGGGTGGCGATAATGGGCGAGAGAAGGGCCAAGATAACGCCGGCCAACATCAGAATCGCCCCCGCCCGATTACCGCGATCGCGGCTCCGGAAGAATTGCGCCCGAAGAAACAGGTCTGACATGATGGCGACCAGGCCCACCAGCACCACGACGATCGTTGACAGCAAGATGTCGCGATTGCCGATATGCGACAATTCGTGAGCGATCACACCTTCAAGCTCGGTGCGGTTCAGCGTCGCCAAGAGGCCGGACGTCACCGCCACCACCGCGTGATTCTTGTCGCGGCCGGTCGCAAAAGCGTTGGGCGCGGGGTCGTTAATGACGTAAATTTTAGGCATTGGCAAACCGGCGGTGATCGCTAGATTCTCCGTCACTGTGTAGAGATCAAAAAATTCGTCGCGCCGAGCCGGTTGGGCACCCGCCAAACGCAGAACGATTTTGTCCGAGTACCAATAGCCGATGACGTTCATTAGGAGACTGAAAATAATGGCCAGGTAAAGAATACCCGGGTTGCCGTAGATCTGACTGAAAGTCCAGCCAATGCCCACAATCAGAGCCAAGAACAACACCATCAAGACCCAAGTCCGCCGCACATTGCTTGTTTGGTGGGTGTAGAGAGTGGCCATTAAAACTTCACTTCTACCGGCTTAGATTCCGCGCCGTCATCGGGAATGTCGAAGAATTCTTTCTTGGTGAAGTGGAAAGCGCCAGCGACGATATTGGAGGGAAAGGTGTCGATCTTGATGTTGAGATCGCGGACATTGCCGTTGTAAAAACGCCGCGCGGCTTGGATTTTATTTTCCGTATCACTAAGCTCGCGCTGGAGTTCGAGAAAATTAGTGTTGGCTTTCAGGTCCGGATAATTCTCGGATAGAGCAAACACACTTTTTAGCGCGCCGGTGAGCATGTTTTCCGCCGCCGCCATCGCCTTGGGGTCGCCACCCTGATCGGCGGCCATCGCCTTGGTCCGCGCCTCCGTCACCTTCTCGAAGGTCCCGGCCTCGTGACCAGCATAACCTTTGACGGTATTGACTAGATTCGGGATCAAGTCATATCGCCTCTTTAACTGGACCTCAATATCGGCCCAAGCTTCCTCCGTCCGGGTCTTCAACCGCACAAAGCCATTATAGGCAAAGATGAACCATAGAACGACAAGGGCTAAAACAATTAATATTGTCCACATAATGTTTATTTTTTTGTTGATTATAATGATAAATTATAACACTCTCGTTACTTATTTTCAATCATCGCTAAACGGCAAGGGGGTGAAGACCAGTGGGCCGAGGCAAGAGAGTTTGGTCTGCAGCTCCTCTTTAGTGCTTTGATCGGTCAACGACTCGAAGGCGGCGGTGAGAACCGACCGGTCACAATGGCTTTCGCCAATAATCTGACTTAAGCGACCAGCGTCAGCCGGCGCGTAGATTACATCGCTGTAGCCACCGGCGTTGGGGCCGATTTGGAAAAAAGCTTGACCGCCGATAGTAAAAGTCTGATGATTGGCTCGCATCCAAAAGATCAAGGTATTACCGCTCATAAAAATCAAACTACCGATATTGTCAACCGTTGGCGCTTGCTTGTTCGGCATCGGTTCGCTATTTTTTGTCATGATTGGATTATACACGACCAGCAAAATAACAACAGCGATTGTGACTAAAACAATAATAAGCCACCTGTCCATAATTAATAGTATAGCACGCGCGTTAAACTGCAAAAATAGTAATAAGATAATAGCGGATGAGGTTTAAAGTGTATTTAAGCCTAGCGCGAAGTTGGTTGCAAAAAAACAATCCCGCATCGTTGGTACCAGGAGCGTACACGGTGCGGGATTTTTTCATCTGGCTTAATAATGAAGTTCCGTCAACAATTGCGGCACGAATATTGCCGCCACCACCGCAATCAAGGAGAGACCAAAGAAACAAACCAGAACTGTTGACCATAACCGACCTCGACGGTAAGACGAGATGCCGGTGTAGATGAAAAACAGTCCCATGACAGTCATGGCTACGCTGATTGAGATAATAAAACCAACCATCATGCCGCCTCCTCTCTAGTCGGACGAACAGCCAAAAGCCAGTCGTTTGGACCATAAATAGCCGCTCTCGAACACGCCTCGAGAATTCGGCGACTACGGCCATCAGTACCAAGGCACAACGCCTTTTTCGATCCAAGCGCGATGATCGGATGCATTTTTTGAACCGCTGGGTGCAGACGAGCCAGGGTTAGCAGTGACCAAATATCCGCCGGTTGCCAAGGTTGAGAAATTTCCACTAACTCGATCTGTCGAACAGCGCTCTGGCGAGAATCGGTGTTGGCACTGGCACCACTCCAGTCC
>CAYIMH010000085.1:0-3043 GCA_964364525.1 uncultured Candidatus Saccharibacteria bacterium
TGGCCGGGTCTGGACGCCAAACTTTAATCCAGACGCTTGAACCTCTGTACGTCCCCGTTCCATTTTGGAAAGACATGATTGCTTCCGGTCCCCAGTTTTCAATTTCACTAAAGGGAACACTGATGCTAAAGGTTCCCGGCTTGACCTGTTCTTCGGGCAAGATGCGGCCATGGAAATTGGGCAAGTTTGTGGTGGTGGGAGGGTGTGACTCGGACAGCGGATAGAATACGAAAAGAAAGCATAGTATACAGACCAGTCTGAAGGCAATTCTCATTCTCTCTCCTCTCTCCTTGTTTCTAGAGTTTGTTGGCCCCCCAACCGCGCGGTTTTACAAAGAGCCAGCTGGTTTATTGCTACACCAGATTTATTTATCTGTCAAGAGAGGAAAAGGTGGGCGATCTTGTTACAATGAGGGCATATAAATTGTAAATTGAGAAAATTTTTATGTCTAAAATATTTGTTACGAGAAGAATACCGGAGATGGGATTAGAGATGTTGAGGCGGGCGGGGCACGAAGTGGTGGTGAGTGAAAAAAACGCGGCCTTAACCCGGGAAGAATTATTAACAGCCCTTAAGGTGGTGCCGTATGACGCGGTCTTGTGCTTGTTAGCAGATAAAATTGATGAGGAGGTTTTTGTTGCCGCGCCAAGCGCCAAAATCTTCGCCAATTATGCCGTTGGCTTTGACAATATTGACGTGGCGGCGGCTAAGGCGCGCGGCGTCTGGGTGACCAATACTCCCGGCACTTCCACCAACGCCGTCGCCGAGTTTACCTTGACGCTCCTGCTCGCGGTGGCCAAGCGGGTGGTGGAAGCCGATCAATTCATCCGTGACGGTAAATACAGTGGCTGGGTGCCGATGCTGTTCATGGGTTCAGAGCTGACCGGCAAGACTCTCGGGATTGTGGGGCTGGGGCGCATCGGCGGGCGAGTGGCCGAGATCGCGCAAAAAGGTTTTGGTATGAAGGTAATTTATTCTGATATTGTGCGCAATGAAAAAGCCGAAGAAGAATTAGGTTTACATTTTCATCCAATGTTAGAAACTTTGCTTCGCGAATCTGATTTTATTTCTCTCAACGTGCCCCTGACTGATTCGACGCGGCACTTGATTAACTGCGAGCGTCTAGCGGAGTTGAAGCCAACAGCCATCCTTATCAATACCTCGCGCGGTCCGGTGATAGACGAGGTGGCGCTGGTGGAGACTTTGAAAAATAAAAAAATTGCCGGCGCCGGATTGGACGTTTATGAATTTGAGCCAAAATTATCGGAAGGTTTAACCTTCCTGCCAAATGTGGTTCTTACCCCCCATATCGCTTCGGCCACCGACTTCGCCCGCGAGGGCATGTCCCGTCTCGCTGCCGAGAATATCCTCGCGGCGTTGGCAGGGAAGACGCCAGGGAATGTGTTGGCATAACCCCTCCCGTCCTCCCCCTTAGAGGAAGAACCTCCAAGTGTTCTTGACTTTTTTGCCCACCATATGTTAACCTTAAAGCCAGTATTAGGTCGCGATTATTCGGGTGCTGGCTTGTCGCCAGAGGAAGAATAATTGCCTTGAAAGGATGGTGTGTAGTGGGCGCAAATCTTGTGGATAGAGTTAGACGTATAGGGGACGATATTGTTTCCTTGCTCGTTGCTATGAGTTGCTGTTTCATGTCGGGTCTTATCCCTTCTCTTGTTTTGGGGATCGGTCGACCTAGTCTTGCCTCGATTATTCTCGGTTTCTGTTTTTTGGTTCTCGCGGTCGTCTGGGGCTGGAGATCTATCCGATCAGCGAGGTTGTCGGCTTGTTCGGGTTTAACCCCGTCTGGGCTTAACTCGTCAACCTTGCTCATGAGGGACTTGTTTATTGGATTGTACGGTACGGAATGCAAAGATTCTCCGCCAGTAGCCGAAGTTGGTCCTTTCGCAGGCGGGGAGGCAGAAGAGTGGTTGCGGAAGGGAGCGTTTTCTCGCGACAATATTAGGTGGGTTCTTGGTCAGGGATCTAATCTAGAAGTCCATGGCATATTGTATCTGGGGCTTCCTGTTGGAGGATTGGTGGCATATATCCACAAACTCGATTCTCCTCAAGACGTTGCGATTGTTATCAACTGACCATGAGAAGTCGGGTCAACCCCGCGGCAACAAGTTGCCGCGGGGGTTTACTTTTCCGCCGATATCCTTATACTATCCATACTATGCTTAAACTAGCGATTAGGAAGCGCGAGGTGTTTGGGAAGAAACTGGCTGGCGCCCGAGCGGCGGGAGATTTGCCGGTGGTGGTTTATGGCGATAAAAAAGAGGCCACTTCCTACTTTGTTTCGCAGAAAGATTTTAAAAAAGTACTTGGTCAGGCCGGCGAGTCGACAGTTATCTCGCTAGTGCCGGAAGGGGAGAAGACGAGTCGGGAGGTGCTGATCCACGAGGTGGCGCTTGATCCGGTGAGTGATGAGCCGATCCACGCCGACTTCTACTTGGTTGACAAGACTAAGGTAATCGAGATCGGTGTACCCCTTCGTTTTGATGGCGTTTCGCCGGCGGTTAAGGATACGGGTGGGACGCTGGTCCGGGTATTGCACGAGTTGACTATTGAGGCCCTGCCCCTCGAGATTCCTCGCGATATTCCGGTAGATATCTCCGCTCTGACCACTCTCGAAAGCCGGATTTTAGTTAAAGATTTAAAATTACCAGCCGGAGTTAAGAAGGTATTCAATGATCCAGAAGCGGTGGTGGCCGCTATCAGCGTGGCCAAGGAGGAACCAGTCGAAGAAGCGCCGGCAGATCTCTCGGCCATTGAGGTGGAGAAGAGGGGTAAGAAGGAGGAAGATAGCGAAGCGGGTGGAGAGACCACCACCACCGCCAAAACGGAGACTAAAGCCGAAGCGAAAAAGTGATCGTAATTTGACAATCAGGACAGCGTTTACTAGAGTGTGGATGGAACCTTGAAATCAAGGCTTGGCGCGTGCCGAGCTCTAAAGTGCTGTATTTTAGCGACGTTTGGCGAAAGGAGTAGGATAATGGTTACCGTCTCGAAGCAGGGGAGCAAATTAGCTACTCCCGATATT
>CAYIMH010000086.1:0-3035 GCA_964364525.1 uncultured Candidatus Saccharibacteria bacterium
TGATATATTTTTCGCCAATGCCGTCATAGCTGCCGCCGGTGCTCTCGTCGTAGACTACTTGACCCAGGTGATTATTGCCCAAGAACCAATCGAAGGCTTGGCGCATCTTCTCGCTATATTTCTCTTCTTTGGTTAAGGCGTAAGCTCGGGCCAAGACGCTTACCAAGGTGGCCACCTCCTCCGGCTGTTGGTCGTTTAAGCTCTTGACGCCGCCGCGGCGATACCAGATGTCCTGCCCGACCGGCGCGCAGACGTTATCATCAAAGGAGTTTTTGATCAGGAAATCGAGCGATATTATTGCTATCCGAAGATACTCATTATTGCCCGTTTTTTCGTAAGCTACCAAGAGGGCTTCCGGCAAGACGCCGTTGGAATAGACGAGAATGTCTTCAAACCAGTCCCAGTTCTCACCTTTCGAGGCCAGGAAGAGACTGGCCAGATAATCAGCCAGCTCTTTAATTTTCAAGATATATTTTTGATTATTATCAATTGCTAGCCATTCGGCCAGAGCGAAGATGGTGAAGGCGGCCGCGCGGGGAGAGATTATCCTCTTGGTAAGATCAAATTTATTTTCGAATAATTGTTTTGCCCGCTGTCTAATGTCTGTTGCGAGGTAGGACCGCGTGGCGGTGAAGGCTAGAGAATAGAAAGCGCGAGCGTTGGCGTCGGCCAGATTTTCCTTCTCATTTCTCTCGGTGTGAAAACTTCGATCGTGATTGACGTAATTAATAAATCCCTCACGGCAGACAGCCACGTTTTCTAGGAAACCAAGGTAGGTGGAAATTAGTCGCGCGACTTGGGGTTTGGAAATTTGGGCCGAGATTTTGGCTAGCACCATGAGGGCGCGGGCGTTGTCGTCGGTCGTATAGCCATAAGCTGGATCCCGGACCGTCTTCACCGCGAATTGGAAAATGCCGAAATTGTCTGTCAGGTTGATTAGGTACTTGATTTTAATCGCTGGCAAATTACTTTCTTTTTTCTGAAATTCTGGAATGGCGGCGATGAATTCTCTCATATAAGAGAGGGCGACATTCGGCCAGGTCATCTTTCTAGTGCGGAAATAGGCGGCCTCACCCATCACTTTCAATTTCTCGCGATCGGCCATCAGACCCAAGAGAGCGGTAGATATTTCGGCCGAGTTGCCGAAGCCGACAAGCTTACCCACTTCAGAGGTGACAATTTCTCGAGCGTGGGCGAAGGCGGTCGAGATTACCGGTCGGCCGGCGCCGAGGGCGTAGGAGAGGGTGCCAGAGACTGCCTGATCGGGATTTTGGGAGAGCGAGAGATAAATATCGGTGGCTTCCAGGAAATCAAGCAGATTGCTTGTCTTCAGATATTGATCGTAGAAGATGACATTATTTTCAAGATGGAGGTCGTTGACCTGTTGAATTAGAGAATTGCGATATTGCTCGCCTTCTTGTTTCAGGACCGCCTGGTGAGTGGCACCGATGATGAGATAGAGAAGGTCGGGATAGATCTTGACCACGGCGGGTAAGGCGGCCAACGCATACTCTATCCCCTTGCCGCGACCAAGGAGGCCGAAACTCGAGAGGACAAATCTATCGGGGAACTCGAGCGTTTTTTTAATTTCCGAACTTTCGCGGTAGGGCCGGGGATGAATGCCGTGATGAATCACTCTAACTTTTTCGGCCGGAATCCCATACTGCCCCACTAAAATTTCTCTGGATGATTCTGTCATCACTACGACGAAAGAGGCTTGACGAGCGATTTGCTCGACCACTGTCCGCATCTGGTTATTGGGTGTGGGCAGAACGCTGTGGAAGGTGACGACGACCGACTTTTTGATTTCCGTCAAAAAATCCAACAAATAGGAGCCGTATTCACCGCCAAAAATTCCGAACTCATGCTGAACGCTCACTAGTTTGACTGACGATTGCTTGTTCAATTTGGCGGCCAGATGGCGGTAAGCGGCTCTATTGGTCTGGGCGAATTGGCCGATGACTTTGGCCGGATATTGGTGGCGACTATACTCGTCGGCATTTATCGCCACGACTTTGGTCTCGTCGTGCGCGAAGTAGAGGCGATCAAAGGCACTGGCCAAATCTTGGGTGAAGGTGGCGATGCCGCATTCTCGGGGCGGGAAAGTGGAGATGAAGACCACCCACGATTTCTTGGCTTCTAATGGCAAGGTCATAATTTTTGGTTTTTCAGCGCGGCCAATAATTTATTGAGATCGAGCGATTTGGCGGCGATCAAATTATCCGCCGCGCCATAATAGATCCACAGCCGGTTGCCGCGGCGGAGGGCGGCGGTCGGGAAGACTACATTATTGACCAGACCATTCTTTTCCCAATCTTCCTCGGGCGAGAAGAGCGGCTCTTCGAGCCGGCCTATCACTTTCCGCGGATCATTAAGATCGAGCAGGGCGACACCGACTCGGTATATCTTGGTCGGATCTTCGACAGCATGATAGATGAGGAGCCAGCCATCGGGCGTCTCGAGAGGCGGCGCGCCGCCGCCGATCTTTCTACCCTCGAACCATAATTCTGGATCAAGAACGATATTTTCTTCCATTGTGTGAAAATAGCCCCGCCAAAATTTTTGGTTTTGGAGGTCGGCAAAATTGTCGAAAAAGATGATCTGAATGCCGGGCATCACGCGGTGGAGCAGCGCGAAGCGCTCGTTTATTTTTCGGGGAAATAAAGAGAAATCTTTTTCCCACAGCAGAACGTCTTTAGCGATCACTTCCTGGTAATGCTGACCGTACCAGAAATATTTTTCCGGCAATTTTTCTTTGTTGAAAAGGGAGAGGACTTCAGAATATTTGAGCGAGGGAGAGACCAACCCTTTTTTCTCGAAGTGAATTAGGTCCGGACTCGTCGCGTAAGCCACTCGAGCGTTCCGCCCGTCGTAAGCGGTATAGAAAAGATAATAGGTGCCGTCTAGCCAAGTTATTTCCGGATCCTCTAGACCGCGAGATTCATAATCAAATTCCGGGTAGAGCAGGGGCTTATCGAGACGGCTGACGAGCTCTTGGCCACGGCGGTGCTCCCGCTGGGCGGACTGGAGCTCTG
>CAYIMH010000087.1:0-3024 GCA_964364525.1 uncultured Candidatus Saccharibacteria bacterium
ATACCATATAGTAAATAGCGCGATTCTCGTAGACCCAATCATGCATGAGCGTCGGGCCGCGAGCCGGGGTAGCGATGGGGACGAAGAAGGGCAGGTTGTCAATGTTGATCCCGGGGAAGGGGAGGGGGTGGATTTTTTCTTCCAGTGCTTTGAGTTTGGAAGGCCGAGTTTTGATATCCACTAACTTCATCACCCCGTTCTTGCTTCGGTAAGGCTTACTCGCTTTATATTTAAAGCCCATCTTTTTCAGTTTCAATAATTCCAGTTCTAGAAAATCGATCGGGCAACGTTCGATGGTGATAGCCGAATTAGTGGTGGCGGCGATGGCCAGGAAGAGCATCGACTCGATGGGGTCCTCGCTTAAACAATAGGTGACATCGCGGTCAATTTCAGCCACGCCACGGACAGTAATACTATGGTCGCCAAGGGTCACTTCCACGCCGAGCAAGCGGAGGTAGCCGGCCAAATCTTGGACCATATAATTATTGGCGCCAAATTTGATGGTGGTGGCGGCGGGGATGAGCGCCGCGGCCATAAGAATATTTTCAGTTACGGTGTCACCGGCTTCGTAGAGCACAATTTCTCGATTTTTGTTAGACCCTTGGCGTTTAATATGCGAGGCGTCCACTTCATAATAATCGTGTCGAGATTTTATTTTGACGCCGAGATTTTCGAGCGCGAAGAGATGCGGTCGCACCGAGCGCTCGCCCAGTTTGCAACCGCCCGGGTGGGGGAGTTTGAATTTTTGTTCCCAATGAATCAGCGGCCCCAAGAACATCAAAATACTTCTGGTTTTAGTCGCCGCCGCTTGGTCCAACTTGTCCAGTCGCAATTTCCCCGGCGGTTTTATTGTCAAGGTTGAACCCTGCCATTTGACCACAACCCCGATGCTCTCCAAGACCTCGATTAGCCGATTAACCTCCTCAATCTTCGGCACATTCTTGAGCGTTGTCGCTCCCTTATTTAGCAACGAGGCGCACAACAAAGCCACCGCCGAATTCTTGGCCGTCTTGGTCACCACCGTCCCCGAGAGCTTGTATCCGCCCTCGATTTGCAAGTTTAGTCCGTCCATTCGGCCATTCTAGCAAAAACTGTCTTTTTCCCAAAATGCCAAACAAAAAAGGATATCAGACCTCCTTTTTTACAAAACATGCTGTAATTTAGATAAAAAAATGCCCGCGTTCGATGTGAACGCGAGCGTGCAGTCTGTGACCGAATTCGTTGCGGATTTCATCGCTCCGCGTCGGCGATCTGATTGATTTCCTCAATTGTGGTTTCGGGCCTTTCAATCCCCCGACACACATCCTCAAGAGAATCTTGATGTACCCAGTTCTCAAGTTCCAGCGTTGTCGATCCAACATCCCGTGCCAATTTTTCGGCATCTGTGCCGTCGCGCTCGATGATGAAGATCGGACTACAATTGACCATTACGTCAATCTCATCCGCGTCAGGGACTTCTTGTTTATATGCCAGTTCCCGTTCGTCTTCCCAAGTATCAATCTTATCAGTAAGTTTCCTGTATCGCTCTTTTGTCATTACCCGTCTCCCTAATCTGGTTATTGAGTTTGTCGTCGGCTATTTACGTATAGCCAATCGGGAACAATTTCCGCTAACCAGTTTAAATGTTCGATACTAATTTGTCAACCCCCCAAAAAACACCTTGAAATAAGGATTATTTTGCGCTACTTGGCGAGGTGGAGAAAATTATAAATATCCTCGAGCGCCTTCACAGCATCTCCGGCGGCGATGTTGTTTTGGTGATAGAGACCGTCGGCGCAATCGCCGGCGGCCCAGACTCCGGCTACCGACGTGCGTTGGGTGCGGGGGTCAACGATAATTTGGTTGTATTGGTTGAGCTTCACCAAATCTTTAACGAAAGAGGTGGTGGGAAGGAGACCGATCTCGACGAAGACGCCAGTTGTTGCGAGCTCGCGGGTCTCGCCGGTTGTCGTGAGGCGGTAGGTCAGGGACTCCAGGAAGCCGTTGCCCTTGAATTCCACCGGCTCGGCATTAGTAATTATTTTAAATTTCGGATTCTGCTTCACCTTCTCAATCGTGATAGCGTCGGCGCGGAATTTGTCGCTGCGGTGGAGAAGGGTAACGCTTCGACAATAGGCCAGGAGCTGGGCGGCGGACTCGAAGGCGGCATTGCCGCCGCCGATTACCACCACGTCCTTGTCGGCGAAGAGCGGCCCATCACAACTGGCGCAATAGGTAATGCCTTTCTGTTCAAATTCTTTCGCGCCGGGCACGTTCAAACGGCGGCGATCGGCGCCGGTGGTGATGAGGACGGTTCTGGCCTCGTAATTTTCGCCCTCGTCGGTAATTATTTGAAAACCGGGTAACTTGGAGGCAAGGCCTCCAAGTTTGATTTCCTGGACTTTTTTGCCGGTGATGATTTTCAAATCCTCGCCCTCGTATTGCCTTAAGTGATTCTCTAAATTTTTGGCCAATTCTGGTCCGGAAACTTTTGGCGTCCCGATCCAGTTCTGGATTTCCTCGGAGACTATAGATTGTCCACCCCAATCGAAGGTGATAAAAACCGTTTTCAGTTTTTTTCGTGCGGCATAAACGCCCGCCGCTACACCAGCCGGACCGCCACCAATAATTGCTAAATCATAAGTCTCCATCTAGCTATTTTTTAGAACGTCGGAGAAAAGCGGGAATTGAAGACCAGTCATCTTCTTCGTCATCAACATCCAATTTCTTGCCCGGAGCATTAGTCTTGGGCTCGGGCTCGACCAATTTGTCTTTGGCCTCTCGCTTGTCCTTGTCGCCTTTGTCCTCAACGATCTTCTCACCTAAATTGAAAATCGGCTTGCGCTTGGGGGCGTCGGGGAAGCCGGAAGCGATGACAGTAACCTTGATCTCGTTCTTACCCAGCTTGTCGTCGCGGATGGCGCCGAAGATCACTTTGGCGTTGGGATCAATGGAAGCAATGATCAATTTGGCGGCCTCCTGAATTTCAAACATGGTCATATTCTCATCGCCGGCGATCGCAAAGAGGACGCCCTTGGCGCCGTC
>CAYIMH010000088.1:0-3007 GCA_964364525.1 uncultured Candidatus Saccharibacteria bacterium
GCCGTCTGCATTGTATCAAAAAACTGGGGGTTGGAGCATTTCGTTATTCACAGTTGATAAGTGTCGGCGGCCTGGGATAAGTGCTCGTCATACCAGCCGGCCACATTATTCCACGAGGTTTGCTTGACCGCTTTTTTTGGCATATTATTATTATCTTGATCTTAAGTAAAATAACGCTTTAATTCAAGCATGACCCCCATCAAAGATTGGCAACCCGAGCATAAGGCCGCTTTTTGGCTAGGGATTATCTCCAGCGCCGTGGTGACGATCCTTATTCTAAGCGCGGCCCTCGTCTTCGCCTTTCTCAACCAAGGAAAGATTATCAATTATTTCGCCAGACAAATCGTCCGCGCCGGTGAAGCGGTAACCGGCACCAGTATCGATGGCCCCACGGCACCACTCTTAAATCAAGAAGCGCTGGTGATCAACGCTGTCAGCCAGGCCAGCCCGGCGGTGGTCTCCATTGTTGTCACCAAGGATGTGCCCATTATCGAGCGCTATTATTACAAGTGGAATCCTTTCGGCGATCTTTTCGGCCCATTTAATTTCCAGACGCCGGAGCTTAGACAAAATGGGGCCGAGAAGCGAGAGGTGGGCGGCGGTACCGGCTTCTTCATCGCTAAGGACGGTCTGGCCATCACCAATAAACACGTAGTGGCCGACGAGAAGGCCGAGTACACGGCGCTGACCAATACCGGCGAAAAATATGAAGTGGAAATAGTGGCTAAAGATCCCGTTCTCGACATCGCCATCATCAAAATCAAGAGCGGTAATCCGCCGGCGGACGGATTCCCCTTCCTCGAGTTTGGCACCACGCCACTTCGGGTCGGCCAAACGGTAATCGCCATCGGTAATGCGCTCGGTGAATTCCGGAATACCGTCTCCGTCGGCATCATCTCCGGTCTGGCCCGCTCGATTGATGCCAGTAATAACTTGGGCGGCCAGACTGAACACCTAGATGAAGTGATCCAAACCGATGCCGCCATCAACCCGGGCAATAGCGGCGGGCCGCTCTTAAATCTCCGTGGCCAAGTGGTTGGCGTTAATGTGGCTGTCGCTCAAGGCTCGGAAAATATCGGCTTCGCTATCCCCGCCAGTCTGGTTAAGGGCGCCGCCGATTCGGTTAAGGTCACCGGCAAAATCGTCCGCCCCTACCTCGGCATCCGTTACATCGCCATTACGCCGGAATTGAAAGAGAAAAATAAATTAAGCGTGGATTACGGCGTCTTGGTCCGGCGCGGGCAGGATCCGAGCGAGCTCGCCGTTATCCCCGGCTCTCCCGCCGACCAAGCCGGCCTCCTTGAGAACGATATTATTTTAGAAATAGACGGCATTAAGCTCGACGCCACCCACAGCCTAGCCTCGCTCATTCGCCAACACCAAGTCGGTGACACCGTCAAATTAAAAGTTTTAAGCAAAGGCAGAGAAAAGGTGGTGAGTGTGAAGTTGGAGGAGATGGAGGGGTAAAATTTTGTCAACCTATACCATTTTATCCTCCTTCTTTAAATCCAAGCACACCGAATTAATACAATAGCGTTGGCCGGTTTTAGTGGGACCGTCGGGGAAGACATGGCCCAAGTGGGAGCCGCACTTGGCGCAGACGGTCTTGGTCCGGACCAGGCCGTGAGTGTCATCGGGAATCAATTTGACCACGCCGGGGAGTGCTTGATCGAAGCTGGGCCAACTGGTACCGGAGTCAAATTTGGTGTCAGCGGAAAAAAGCGGCTGACCGTCATACTTTTGCTCATCAATTAATTATAGTCTATAATGGCCTCATGAGTAATGTCATTATTTATAGCACGCCGACCTGCCACTTCTGCCACCTGGCTAAGGAGTTCTTCGGCGCGCACGGCATCAAGTACACCGACCGCGATGCCGCCAGTGACAGGCAGGCCCGTCAGGAAGCGGTCCAGAAGTCCGATCAGATGGGGGTGCCAGTGATCGACGTTGACGGAACCATCGTCGTCGGCTTCGACGAGCCCCGATTGCGTGAGTTATTGAAGATTGGCAATTAGTTGAAAAATAAAATGGACGTCTTAACTCGGGCGGCTAAGTTTTTGCGTTTGCCAACCGATCAATTGGCTAGATTGTCGGTGCCCGAGCGCGTGGTTCACGTCAATTTGGCGGTAAAAATGGATGATGGAAAATGGAAAATTTTTACTGGTTATCGCTCGCAATACAATAACGCCCGCGGACCATACAAGGGCGGCATCCGCTTCGCTCCCGACGTGACGGAAGCCGAGGTGATTAATCTCTCCGCCTGGATGACTTGGAAATGCGCCGTCGCCAACCTGCCGCTCGGTGGCGGTAAAGGTGGCGTAGTGGTGGAGACGAAAAAATTATCTCGTAGCGAACTCGAGCGCCTCGCCCGCGCTTACGCCCGCGCCATCGCCCCCATCATTGGCCCCCATAGCGACATCCCCGCCCCCGATATGTACACCAACGCCGAGATTATGGACTGGATGGTGGATGAATATGCGAAAGTTTTAAAAGACAACAACCGGCTTGACCGTCAAGAAATCACCAAGTTCTCCCGCGCCAGCTTCACTGGCAAATCTCTCCGGAACGGCGGCTCCCTGGGGCGAGAAGAGGCCACCGGCTTGGGTGGGGTTTATATTCTGCAAGAGCTAGCGAAAAAGAAAAAATTAATTCCGGCCCAAACCACCGTGGCCCTCCAAGGCGCCGGCAATGTGGCCAAACACTTCGCGCTCGAAGCGGCTAAGTTAGGTTATAAAATTGTCGCCATTAGCGATTCCAGCGGCGGCATCTACGATTTAGATGTTGAGGCAATTTTCAAGTTTAAGGACCAAGGCAAGAGTCTCAAAAATTTCAAACGAGCAAATCCGACCCAGACGAAAACAATTAAACAAATCAGCAATGACGCCCTCCTCGAACTCCCCGTTGACGTGCTGGTACCCGCGGCCAAAGAGGAAGTGATCACCGAGAAGAACGCCGACCAAGTCCGAGCCAAATATATTATTGAGCTGGCCAACGGCCCCACCACCGA
>CAYIMH010000089.1:0-2983 GCA_964364525.1 uncultured Candidatus Saccharibacteria bacterium
TGCTCACCGAACCACTCTAACACGCAGCAAGCTGACGAGGTATTAACCTGGGGGGAATAAACTGCCGCGTTTTTGGTTGCGAGAAAACAAATTCTGGCTAATTAACCCCTAGCGGGCGACGAAGAAATCTGCTGGTTCTGTGGCGCCAGCCTCTCTCTCAGTATTGGGAGCCATGATAGTAATAAGTTTGGTAGCAGAATCTTGGTAAATTCGATAGCAGGCTTTATAGTCGGAGCCATCTTTCCAATATGGATCGGTACATCCGCCATCTTTTCCTTTCGGGTCTGCCGGTATAGATCCAAGATATTTTGTAGTCAAACATTTTGCCAAATCGTATTCACCGGCACTAGAGCCGATAAATTTAGCATTAGCCAGATCTTGTGGCCAGTCGCCAATTCCCGGTTCTGTCGGATGAGTCGGAAGGTTGGTGCTGCATTTATTGGTGGTACTTGGGGCCTTAAAAAACGTCCCCCTTTCATCCACAATTCTCAATCCAATCGCATCCGCGATACTAGCGATATGCGCTTGACGAGAGGCATTATTGGCCTCGCGGAAACGCTTGGCGGGGTCGATGGCGATGAGCACAATCGTCGCCAAGATGGCAATAATGGCGATGACGATGAGGATTTCCAACAGGGTAAATCCACTCTTCTTATTCATTTTCTTCATATATTATCTTACTACTAATATACTCAATATATCACTTTTGCGAGAAAAAACCGAGGCTCAACAGGGGCTGGAATCAATACACTCTTTCCACTCGGTGACGTCAAAATTTGGAGGCCCGCCCGTTATTATTTGCAAGAAAGTGTTGGTGGCTATGGGCGTGGAGGTGGCGTGAGCGCGGATAGTGAAGGGGCCATTACCAGCGCCACCAGCATTATCAACCGAACTAATCTCGCAACCACCATTGTCAACCCGGATCCAGTCGGGGTTCGTGTCTGGCGAAGACAGTGGGTCGTAGCCCGGATTTTCCGCCAATTTTAGTCTTGCTGTTTCCACGCAGGCCTCGGCGAGGCCAGAGCCCATCGCCTTAAGCTCACTGTTCAAGATATTAAAACGGGAAGAAAAGCCGCGCCCGCCTGTGCCGACCACCAGGGTCAACAGCACCACCGAGATGATCACTGCGGACACGAGGGCGATGAAGCCTTGTTGGTTGTGGGATCTCATGGTCTCAAATATTTAGTGGCGCGATACGTCCGGCCGTCTAGGGTGAAGGTGGTTTTTATTAGAGTTTGACCGCCTAATGGAATTTTTTCGAAAACAGGACTTGTCCCCACTGCCTCTACTTTTACCGAGTCGCTGTTCAGTGTCTCGCCATTAAGAGTTAAGTTGGTGCCATTTAATTCAAAAGTTATTGCCGGGGTAGTTATTGTGAGAGTGGTGGGGCCGGGGACAGTAATAGCTGTTGCTTTTGCCCCCGTCAGCGCCCAGTCAATTTTGGCGAGCAGGAAGCTGGCCTCCTGATCAATCTCGGTTCGATAACCAATATCGTTGCTCCCGATCATCAATTGATACGTCGTTACCACCGCCCCGCCCATAATAATCCCAAATAGGGCGATGTAGATGATAGTTTCGACGAGGGTGAAGCCGGAGTTTTTATTTAAAATTATCATGAACAGATTGTTGGTTTGTCGCGTATTATTCTAAGGGCCTTACTACTTTCATTAGACACAAAACCAAGATTTTCTATAAAATCTAGGCCGCTCGCTTTCTCTGAGAAATTTGTCACACTACATATAGAGCGCGGCTGTATGTCTCGAGGATTTGAAATGTCCCAAACTTGAAATGGGTCGGTAGAGTCAGAGCTTACAATGAAGGCTAGCTTGCCTCGGATAGCTATGCCAGTAACTCCTGTATTATTGGCCAGACCAAGATTTTCGGCATCCAATTTGGCTTGAGGTTGAGAGATCGTGTCAGGATTGCTGGCGTCAATAACGTACAAATCGGGATCCGATACGCTACGCTCTCTACCCAAATAAATAATATTTCCTGATAGGTACAATCGAGTGCCATCAGCGTTACCGGGCGCATCGAATTTTCTGGGCGGTGTAAAAGTATCAGGAGACTTTAAATAATCCGGGTTACTGGGATTTATATTCACAATCATTAATTCTCCAACATTATCAGAGGTGGCCAGGTAGGCATAATCTCCAGAAACCACAATGTCGTTAATATTGTGATTTACATCTAAACTAGCCAGAGGGGCCGGATGGTCTGGTGTACCGGGGCCATCAGTTTGGAAGATATGAAACTCGTTACCTCCACCAAAACCGGTAAAATGGGCACCGATGTAAATTCTATTTTGATAAAAGTAGACACTCAAACCATGCGGACAATTGGGCGTGCAGGTGCCAGAATAGCCGGGGAGATTGACGGCCTCAATTAGGTTCGGAGCCATTAAATTACTAATGTCCATCACTAAAAATTGAGCCGTGGTGCTGGCCTGGGCAATGTAGGCGTAGCCAGCTTGGGTGGCCTGGATGTCCCTCACTCGTTCCTTATCAATGTTATAGCTACCCAGTAAAATTGGATTCCCGGGCACTGGATTAAGCGCCGGCGTCGCATCAAGAACCCAAAAATCATCTGGATCTGCACCGCTCCCGCCACCAGGTTTTTTCGAACCAAGAAAGACAATAATGTTTCCGTTCTTTTTAATTACATCGATGGCTGTCGCTTCGATGTTGGGACTATCAAAACCAGCAAATTTGTCGGGATTATCCCATTCATCTATATTTGGATTAGTGTCACAATTTCCGCCACTTTTAAAAAATTCTTTGAGACTGGTAATTAGCATAGAAAATTTTGTTTGTTGCTGTCGAGCTTCGACCTTGTAATCCACCAAGCTGTCTACCTGTTTAATGCAGGGAGTAATATTGGTGACGATTGTAGAAGTGCTAAATATTTGCCCAGGGATGGATGGTGGGAACGGTATCGTATGAAAGTTTACGAAATTAGTCGTAGCAGTCGCTATTGCTTCCTC
>CAYIMH010000090.1:0-2976 GCA_964364525.1 uncultured Candidatus Saccharibacteria bacterium
TGATAACGGCGTGTTTGGTGTGAGCGAGGAATGACATTTCGTTATTCACAGTTTCTAGCAAAAAAATGGACGGCACGATCAACCACGACTTGCTCGCCCAAGCCAAGTTTCTTAGACAACTCCCTTATTTTAGTTTTAGTCGCTACGGTCATACATATCAAGATAGTAGCATTATTCTTACGGCAAGGAAATTCCTTGCCAGAGGCCTTGGGGCAAAATTAACGCGCCTTTCCATCGTCAAATCTTACCATATCAAGGATTACCCTTGCTATAGCTCTTTATACCGAGGTTCAACCTCGCCGAAGATTTTAATCAGACCTCCTTGAGAAAATAAAGTGACTCTCTCCCCAACGGTCGCCGTCTGCTGCCGCACGTATTATTTCAGGATCGGTAACAAATGAGTCAATTATTGGTTTGGCTTTCTTTATCGCGTCTTCCGCTCTTTTTCTAAGTGGAGAGTTTTCACCCAATCCCTCAATTTCTTTTTCAACATAAAAAACACCATCGGCCAACCAATAGAAATTTCTACCTGACCCGGTCCTAAGAGTTCTTACACCGACATCGTGAAGCAACCAGTCCCTCAATTTTAATTGATCAAAACTACCATCATCTCGTTTACATTTTTCTTCAAATTCAGCAACGTTATGCTCCAAGCCCTCAATTAAACCCAGCGCTATCTGTTCATTACTTAGCGCGCCAAAAGATCCAGAAAATTTATCCAAATCTTCAAAGTTTATTGCTCCGGCTTTTGATTCTTCTAACAATTCTTTTAGCGTCTTCTCCATTTTTTCTGAATTAGATACTGGTCCATTCTCCATAACAAATTTATCTTAATTTATAATGCTGATTATTTTACTACAAAAACGTCAAACTGGCTAAGCTATCCCCTTCGCGCGGGCGCATGATGCGGACGCCTTGGGTTTGGCGGCCGAGGGTGGGAATTTCATCCAACTTGGTACGGATTACCTGGCTTTGTTTGGTGATGGCGATCAATTCGGTCTCATCGGCATAGACCACCTTGCCGTCTATTAGATGGCCGGTTTTAGTCGTAATTTTGGCCGTCTTGATACCCGAGCCGCCGCGTTTCTGGACCTTGTATTCGGAAAGTTGCGACTTCTTGCCGTAACCGCCAGCCATGAGAACGAGGAAGGTCCCCTGTTTATCGGCCGGTCTGATGACACTCGCCCCCACCACCGTGTCCCGGGCCTTCAGCTTGAGCGCCCGCACGCCGCCGGCCGTCCGGCCCATCTCGCGGACATCTCCTTCTTTAAACCTGATCGCCTGACCGCCGCGCGAGGCAATGATCACCTCGTCACCTCGCTCCACCAGAAGAGCCGAGAGGAGCGAATCGTCTTTACCCAACTTGATGGCGATAATCCCGCTCCGGCGAACATCACTTAGGCTTGAGATCGCCACCTTCTTGGCTAAACCTTGCGTGGTTACCATCATCAGAGAAGCGGGTTTGCCTTTGGAGCTCTTGGACATCGGCAGGATCGAAGTAATTTTTTCGCTGTCGGAAAGTGGAAGGAAGTTCATAATGGACTTGCCCCGTGTCGCTCGCTTGCCTTCCGGAATATCGTACATCTTGATTTGGTAGACTTTGCCCAGATTGGTAAAGAACAGGAGATCGGAATGAGTATTGGCGGAGAGAAAAATAGTGACAAAATCTTCTTCTTTAATATCGAGGTCTATCACCCCCACTCCGCCGCGGCGTTGCGAGCGATATTCCGCTGGATCCGTTCGCTTAATATAGCCGCCGGCCGTCACCACCAAGACGTTCTCTTTCTCCGGCACCAGATCTTCTGTACTGATTTCTTTAACGCCGCTCCGGACAATTTTAGTCTTCCTATCCGTGCCGTATTTCTCGCGGATTTCTTCAAACTCGCCCTTGATCACGCCGTCCACCTTCTTGGGACTGGCCAATAATTCTTTAAGCTCTTTAATTAGCGCCTGTTTCTCTCTAAGTTCATCCAAAATTTTCTTGATTTCCAGACCGGCCAATTTCTGCAAGCGCATCTCCAGAATGGCCGTTGCTTGTTTATCGGAAAAGCCGAATTTTTTAATCAAATTATGATGGGCCTCCGGCGCGTCGGCCGACTTCTTGATCGTCGCGATCACCTGATCGATAATATCAATCGCCTTTTTTAACCCGAGCAAAATATGTTCGCGCTCCTCGGCCCGCAAGAGATCGAACTTGGCCCGCCGCGTCACGATCTCGCGACGATGCTTAACGAATTCCTCCAGCAAGGTATGGAGCGAGAGGAGGCGCGGCACGCCATCCACCAGGGCCAACATATTGTAATGGAAAACGGTTTCCATCTCGGTCGACTTGTAGATGGCGTTGACGATCTTCTGCGGGAAAGCGCCGTTCTTGAGTTCAATGACGATCCGCGTGTTAGCGAGCGTGGTGGACTCGTCGCGGATATCGCGGATTCCTTCCACCTTTTTCTCCCGCACCAGATCGGCCAATTTGACGATCAGATCAGCCTTGTTCACTTGGTAGGGAATGGAAGAAATTACGATCTGGAATGAACCCGATTTTTGCTCCACAATCTCCATTTCACCGCGCGTCAAGACGCCGCCGCGACCGGTAGCCGAGGCCTGGGCAATATCTTGCTCGTTGAAGGCCAGCCCGCCGGTAGGGAAATCCGGCCCCTTCACAAATTGCATCAGATCCTCCGTCGTCACTTCCTCATTATCAATCAAATAAATTAAGGCGGACATCACTTCCCTTAGATTATGAGGCGGGATTTTGGTGGCCATGCCGACAGCGATGCCCAAGGTGCCATTCAAAAGTAAATTGGGGATGGCTGAAGGCAGAACCGATGGTTCCTTCCGGCTATTATCGTAATTGGGGACAAAGTTGACCGTCTCTTTGTCGATATCGCGCAAGAGTTCGGCGGAAAGCGGCGCCATCTTGACCTCGGTATAACGCATGGCCGCCGGCGGATAGCCGTCAATGGAACCAAAATTTCC
>CAYIMH010000091.1:0-2940 GCA_964364525.1 uncultured Candidatus Saccharibacteria bacterium
AATAATAGAGCCGGTGATGAAGGGGCCCACACCCAACATAAAGATGGACAGATTACCCAAGCCGCCGCCAGAAAAAACGTTGAGTAGGCCGAAGAATTGGTTACCGCTAAAAAAGCGCGCCAAGGCCTCCTGGTCTACGCCGGGGATGGGGATAGCCGAACCCAGACGGAAGAGCACCATAATTGCCAAGAGAAACAAGACCCGTCGCCGCAGGCTCGGATCAACCAAGATCAACTTTAATTTGGTGACAAAATTACTGAACATATTTTTTAAACGACGCTTCCGCCGGCGGCCTCGACCTTCTGCTTAACGCTAGCCGAGTAGGTAAGCCCGCGGAGTTGGAGCGCCTTAGACAAGCTACCATCGCCGAGAATTTTAACCTTAGGCATTTTGCCTTTTTTCCGAGAGATCAGATGCCGGGCCAGCAAAATCTCCGGCGTTACCTCCGCACCAGCGCTAAAGGCCAGTTCCAGGGCGGCCAAGTTGAGCACTACCGGCTTGATTTGATAGGGCTTGAAACGGTAGCCGCGGAGCTTGGGAATCTTCTTGATTTGGTCGCGGAGCTCCGGGCGCATCTTGTGGCCGGCGCGCGCGCCCTGACCCTTAGTGCCCCGACCAGAAGTCTTACCGCGCTTACCGCCGCGACCAACCTGGCGCGATCTCTTTAACGGTGATTTTCTTTGTAATTGGTGAATTTGCATATTTAATCTAAGCGGCGATGGCGCTCAAGGCGAGCATCGTGGCCCGGGCGTTATTGAGCTTGTTCTTGCTCTTGGAGCGGATTTTGGCGCCCACGTCGTGGACACCGGCCAAAGTGAGGATCGCCCGGGCCGAGCTGCCGGCGGCCAAACCCCGCCCTCTAGCTGGCCACATCAATATCTCCGAACTGCAATGTTTGGCTCTAAGCTCATGCGGAATCGACATGGTTTTGGTCAATTTAAGTTCGATCATGTGCTTCTTGGCATCGCGGGTCGCCTTCTCCATCGCCAGAGAAACATCGGCCCCCTTGCCGAGCCCCAGACCCACCTTGCCTCGCCGATTGCCAATGACCATAGTAATGAGGAAACTGAAGCGCTTACCGCCCTTCATCACCCGCGCCACCCGGCGGACATCAAGCGTCTTCTGGTCATATTCCGGCTTGACTCGTTCCCGACGACCGAAGGAGGCCCGGCCGCCGCCATGCCCGCGGCGTTGGCCACCGGCACCCGAGCGCTGGCCGCCAGCTTGATTATCGTGTTTTGGAGTAGGAGTAATTGTGTTCATATTGTTTTAAAATTTGAGACCGGCAAGACGCGCGGCTTCAGCCAAAACTTTGACTCGACCGGTGTAGAGATAGCCCCCGCGATCGAAGCGGGCCTCTTTGATCTTCTTAGCCATGGCCGACTTGGCGATCGCCTCTCCCACCGCCGCCGCTCGCTTCACCTTACCTTCTTTGGCGGCGAGAGACAGCTTAAGATCGCTGGCCGAAGCCAAAGTCTGGCCGGAACCATCGTCTATCAATTGAGCATAAATGTGCTTGGAAGAACGGAAGACCGCGAGGCGCGGACGAGCCTGGTCGCCGACAACACGCGCCCGCACGCGCCGATGGCGGATCGCGCGACCGCGGGCCTTAGTCTTGGTGTGTCGATGAGAATTCATGGTGTGATAATTAAGCGGTGGAGGCGACCTTCTTGCCGGCCTTGCGTCGGACCACTTCGCCCTCGTAACGAATCCCCTTGCCCTTATAAGGCTCGGGCTTCTTCAGGGCGCGAATTTCGGCGGCAAATTGGCCTACCAAGTCTTTATCTACTCCCTTAATCGTAATCAATCCCTTCTCCGCCATCACCTTAAGACCCTCCGGAATGGCCAGTTCGTACGGGTGAGACCAGCCGAGGTTGAAGGTGATTTTGACTCCAGAGACTGCCGCCTTATAACCGACGCCCTCAATCAGGAGCTTCTTCTCATAACCTTCGGTCACGCCCTTAACCATATTGCGCAAATGAGCGGCGTAGGTACCCCACATGGCGTTATCGGTCTCCCGCTTAGGTGTCAAGGTGATATTATTGTCGGCCACCAAGATATTGATCCGATCGCCGAAGATGCGGGTCACGGTACCAAGCGGTCCTGTGATAGCAATTACCTCGCCAGTTTGCTGGCACTTAACCTTGTCGGGAATTAAAATGGGATTTTTGCCGATGCGAGACATGAATTATTTATAGTGAGCGTAGTCGAACTACCAAATTTTAAACAGATACTCGCCCCCCAATTTAGCCCGTCGCGCTTCCTTGTCGGTCATAATGCCTTGGGAAGTGGAGTAGAAACCGGCGCCAAAGCCCTGACGCACCGACCGCATCTCTTTGGTCGACAAGTAGATCCGACGCGAAGGCTTAGATACTCGTTCCAGGTCTTGAATCTTGGGTTGCTTGTCTTGATAAACCAACTCCACTTCAATGGTTTTCTTAATCTTCTTGCCCTTCTTGGTCACCGACTTCAGATAGCCGGCTTTCTTGAGCGCCTCGGCCACCGCCAGTTTAAGATTGGAGGCGTCAAAACTGGTGCCAGTCAAACCGGCCGCTGAAGCGGTCTTGATTCCGGTCAGCATATCAGAAATGGCATCAGTCATGGTTATTTATAGTGATTTATCACGAGCTTGTCGAATGAGCTTGTCGAACTACCAGCTCGATTTCTTAATCCCCGGGATTTTACCTTCGTTGGCTAATTCCCGAAAACAAATCCGGCAGAGATCAAAATCGCGCATATAGGAACGCTTCCGACCACAACGAAAACAACGCCGAACAAGGCGAGTACTAAATTTGGGCGGTTTCTGCGACCGCGCAACGACTGATGTTTTGGCCATATTCTACGCCCACGCAGTCTAGCAGAAAGCCGTCCGGGGGTCAAATTTTTGTACTAGTCCAGCACATTTGAGACTCCTCGGCTGTTAATTGACCACAAATATAC
>CAYIMH010000092.1:0-2867 GCA_964364525.1 uncultured Candidatus Saccharibacteria bacterium
TTAAACAAAGTTTTGCCCTTTTCGTCCTTGAGATCGGCCGCGAGGACTCGGCCCTGAATTAATTTAGCTAGACCACGATCGAAGCCGGAGATGCTGGCGGTCGAAACTAATTTGCCTTCTTTGTCACCACAATCTTCTTCCGTAATGATGACTTCCTCGGCCACATAGACCAAGCGCCGCGTCAAGTAACCAGCCTTGGCGGTATTAAGGGCCGTGTCGGTCAGAGTCTTGCGCGAGCCGTGGGTCGTGATGAAATATTCGAGCGGCGAGAGACCCTCCTTATAAGACGGGATGATGGGGAAATCAATCAGACGACCAGCCGGGTTGATAATGAGACCTTTCATACCGGACATCTGACTCACCTGGCTGGCCGAACCGCGCGCGCCGGAGCTAATCATATAACTGACCGAGCCTTCTTTGTCAAGGCCGTCGAGGAGCAATTTTTCAATTTTGTTCTTGGCGACATTCCAAGTTTTAATCGTTAAGCGATACTTTTCGTCAGGTGAAAGTAGACCGGCATTATATTTTTCTTCCAGCGATTCCGCCTCTTTAGTCGCGTCCGCAATAATTTCTTTTTTACCGGCCGGTACCACCACCTCGTCAATACCCCAAGTCGTGCCGGAGCGCGTGGCATATTTGAAACCAAAATTTTTGATCCGGTCCAAGAGATCGGCCATCCGTTCCGTACCATAAACCGCGATCAATTTCTCTACCAAGGCATTGATCTCCTTACCGGTCATCTCCTTGTTAACGAAAGGATAATCCTCCGGCAAAGCCTGATTGAAGAGGACCCGGCCAATAGAAGTCTCGAGATAATCTTCTGGTAAACCGGCAAATTTGGGACGGTCTTTATCTATTCCGATTTTGATTTTGGCGCGAATATCCAATTGTTCAAAATTATAGGCTAAAATCGCCTCGGCACTATTGGCAAAAACTCGCCCTTCGCCCAAACCCCCGGGACGGAATTTGGTCATCCAATAGCAACCCAGAACAATGTCGAGCTTGGGATTAACGATGGGCTGGCCATTACCGGGCTTTAAGATATTGTGGTTGGCGGCCATAAGCTCGCGGGCTTCCTTTTGAGCCGCAGCGCCGAGCGGCACATGTACCGCCATTTGGTCGCCGTCGAAGTCGGCGTTGAAGGCGGCGCAGACTAGCGGATGGACGCGGATGGCATTACCTTCGATCAAAATCGGCTGAAAGGCCTGAATACCGAGACGGTGTAAGGTTGGCGCGCGATTCAAGAGCACGTATTTGCCCTTAATCACCTCTTCTAGAATAGCCCAGACTTCCGGCTCTCTATCGTTGATGAGCCGACTAGCCCCGCGAATATTATAAGCCAATTCGCTAGCTAAAATTTTAGAAATCACGAAGGGGCGGAAGAGTTCGAGCGCAATGTCCTTGGGCAGACCGCACTCGGAAAGCTTGAGATCCGGACCAACCACGATTACCGAACGACCAGAATAATCTACCCGCTTACCAAGAAGATGTTGACGAAAACGACCCTGCTTGCCCTTCAAGCCGTCCGAGAGAGACTTCAATGGTCGACGTTGAGCCTGGCTCATCGCCCCAGCATTAGTGCTAGAACGGCGGATAGAGTTATCAATCAGGGCATCCACTGCTTCTTGGAGAATGCGCTTTTCATTGCGCAGAATTACTTCCGGCGCCTTGAGTTCTTGAAGTTTTTTTAAGCGATTATTGCGATTAATGACCCGACGATAAAGATCGTTAACATCAGAGGTGGCATGACGACCGCCGTCTAGGGCCACCATCGGTCGCAAATCGGGCGGAATCACGGGGATGACAGTTAGGAACATCCACTCCGGCCGCACGCCCGAGCGCTTCATCGAGCGGATTAAGTTATGGCGCTTTTGAATGCGCGGTCGCTCGAGATTGCTGGCCTTTGTTAGATCAATTGCTACCCCGTCGAGTAATTTATCGAGATTGGCTTGTTGGCACAGATTATAAATAGCCTCGGCGCCAATCTCCGCTTCGAAGACCGAGCCGTACTTTAAAGAGAGACGGTGGTACAAGACCTCATCGAGCACCTTACCTGGCACCAAGCTCTCCAAATTATGTTTGGCCGAGGCCATAGTTTCCTTCAGGGCCTCTTTGCTCCGTTCGTCTTGAAGAGTTTTAACTCGTTGTTTATACTCATTGTCAATTTCTTTAAGCAGGCGGCCTTTCTCCTCATCGTTCACTTTAGTAACAATATAACCGGCAAAATAAACTACCTTCTCGAGGTCGGCGGTGGAAAGATCGAGGAAGAGCCCGATCCGCGAGGGCATTGCGCGCAGAAACCAGATATGGGCGACGGGAACAGCCAACTCAATATGACCCATGCGCTCGCGACGAACAATCGAGTGAGTCACCTCGACTCCGCAACGCTCGCAAACAATATCCTTGTAACGGATGCGCCGATACTTACCGCAATAACACTCATAATCGCGCTCGGGACCAAAAATACGTTCGTCGAAGAGACCGCCGCGCTCACTCCGGCTGGTGCGATAATTGATCGTCTCCGGCTTGGTCACTTCGCCATATGACCATTCCCGGATCCGTTCGGGGCTGGCCAATTTCAAGCTAATGGCGTTGAAATCCGGACTGGCGTGACGTTGTTTTTTGTTGATATTGATCATGGTGAAAAATTTAAAATTTAAAGTTTCTTAAGTTCAATATCCAGCGCTAACCCGCGAAGCTCGTTTAGCATCACGTTGAACGAGGCCGGCAAATTGGGCGGCGGAATTTCCTCGCCCTTAACAATGGCGTCGAAGGCCTGCGAGCGACCCACGATATCGTCGGACTTGATTGTCAACATTTCGCGGAGAGTATGAGCCGCGCCATAGCCCTCGAGCGCCCACACCTCC
>CAYIMH010000093.1:0-2806 GCA_964364525.1 uncultured Candidatus Saccharibacteria bacterium
TTAACAGCAAGATGAAGGGGTTAAAACAGGCCGGCGAAAAGGGACTTTATACCAAAAAACTGGGGGTTGGAGCATTTCGTTATTCACAGTATGAATGGTAACTACACTCTGGGTATACCACACAAGAATATTCTGTTCATCTTGGCCGCAATCAATGAAGGAGTCGACGGTTGGACCTATATCATCTATGGGGCACCGGGGGGCAAGAGCCTGCTTGAGATGAGCCAGAAAGTCTGACCGGCAACAAGACGGGCCACCCGCTCCCGCTCAACGGAAAAACCCGTTGCGCTGGCAGCGGGTTTCTTTTTTTTATTGATCCCCATATTTGTACGACCGTGCGCGGATGGGGATAGGTAAAAGAAATCATAGTAAACCGAGCGCTTGCCAAATTTTGTCTTCGGGAATACCATCGGCCAAGAGTTGTTTAAAAACATTCTGATTGGCCTGTTTATATAAATTAGCCGGAATTGTAGCAACCAAACTCCGGATATCGTTAATTGGATAATCGCTATTTCTGATCGCCCAGTGAGAACCCTTACCGCCACCGCCAGCCACAATCAAATTAAGCCGCTCCGCCGCTTTCAGCCACTCTTGTTGCTTTTTGATATTGCCGAGACGGGACCAAAGATTCTTTCGTTTGATCCGTTCTTCGGCCACAGTGTTTTATCGAGCGTATTGTTTAGTAAGACCCAGAGCTTCAATCGTAAAGACCGACTCGACAGGCAGACTAATTTGAGAAGAATGTGCAGGAAAATTGAAGGCCGCTCGCACCGCATCGCGAATATGTGAAATAATTTCTTCTTGAGATGGATTAGGATTAGTGTTGCCGGTGATAATCCCTTTAACTTCACGACATTGCGCCGTCCAGCCTTCCTCACTTCTCTGGAAGCGAAAATGGAGCAAAGATCCGATATTTTTCTTCTTCATATGGCCCCATACTAGCACAAATTACTTCGACTTACAACACCATCCCCGCGCCCGGATTCTTGTAGACGTGATATTCCGTTATCTTACGCTTGGCGAGAATTTCGAGTAGGCGCTTCACTAAATTCTTAGGATCTTTATCAAAAATAATGTTCTCACGGGTGCGGTGACCTTTCGCCATAATGTCGCGGATCACCTCATCGGTTTCCCATTCCCCCTCCAAGACGCCGATCGGTTTGCCGTCCTCGAAGGCAACGGTAAATTCGTTGATCGTACCGACGCGGCCGGCACCGATAATCACCGCGTCGGAAGAGCGGGTCATCAGGAGATTGCGGCCGGAATAGCCGAAGCCGGTATAGATGATAATGTCCATGTAATCGAGCGGTAAATTATAGATCTCCACGTGCTCGCGCTCGGTCGAGGCCGGCGAGAGTCCCACCGACCAGCCGCCCGCCTCCTTGGCGCCCATCGTTGCCCACAAGGGGAAGCCGGTGGTCGCGCCCGTTACCAAGACCGCACCTTGCTCTACGACCTCCCGCCCCAGCGCCTTGGCTAGCTCCATAGCGTCTGGCCCAGCATGACTAGTCTCGGCCGCGCCGGAGACACAAATTTTGTATTTAGAATGAGAATGTTTAGGTTCCACGACTTCAGTTTAGCAATTTATAATGGAACGGTAAAAGCGCTTCCCGCTTCCGGCGCCACAGCATCCATCCCCAAGTAATCGCGGAGACGCTGGGTGAGGAAAAGTGAGGCGTGCGGTTCGCCCATAACGACAAAGACTTTTTTCAGGCGATCGGCCGAGCGCGCGGCAAACTCGAAGAGATCGTCGGAGCCCTTATGCGCCGAGAAGCCGGAAATGGAAACGATTTTAGCCCGTACCGGAATATCTTCGCCCATGATCTTGACCAATCTGGCCCCCTCTTCCAATTGCCGACCCAGGCTCCCCGCCGCCTGATAACCCGCGAGTAGGAGGGCGCTGGCCGGATCAGGCAAATAGCGCTTCTCGTGGTGGAGAATGCGACCGCCATTCGACATCCCCGAACCAGCAATAACGATTTTGCGCCGCGACGCTCCCGCGATCGCCTTGGACTCCTCGGTCGTCAACGATTTCTGTAATTGGGGAAAGCGGAAAATAGTATTGCCGCCCTTAATTTTCTTATTGATATCTTGATTGAAATAATCGTGAGCGTATTTGGCGTAAATATCGGTCACCTTGATGGCGAGCGGCGAATCAAGATAGACCGGTACGAGCGGAATCCGCGAACGCTCCATCAGTTGCTCGATCTGGTGAAGTATCTCCTGGGTCCGCTCGATGGAGAAAGCCGGGATCATGAGCGTACCGCCGGCCGCCATCGTCTCTTCGATCACGTCCTCAAGTTTCTGGAGCGCTTGCTCTTGACTCTCGTGATTGCGATCGCCGTAGACCGACTCCATCACCAAATAATCAGCGTCGGTAATTTCTTCGGTGTTGCGAAGTAAGAGCGAGGGCGAATTGCCAAGATCGCCGGTGAACACAAATTTCCGGCCGCTAGACCCGTGAGTAAATTTGACCATCGCCGAGCCGAGAATATGGCCGGCGTCAAATAATTCGACCGTCCAAACGCCGAGATCGAGAGGCTGATGATAGGAGAGGGTTTGCCATTGGCGCATGGCCGCCATCACGTCGGCCTCGCGATAAATCAATTCATTACCCGAACTGCGCGCCTCTTTCTCTAATACTCCCAAACTATCTATTAAACTCGCCTCCGCAATATCCTTGGTTGGCGGCGTCGAGTAGATGGGACCACGGAAACCATCGCGAACTAGTTTGGGAATGCGACCGATATGATCCAGATGAGCGTGGGTAACAAAGAGCGCGCTGATTTCCTTAGGATTATAGGGG
>CAYIMH010000094.1:0-2764 GCA_964364525.1 uncultured Candidatus Saccharibacteria bacterium
AAATATTATCGTCGGCGATTGCTCGATAGAACATGTGGATCAGCCAGTCTTTTTCCACACAACTGGGGTTGAGAACTGCGCGTCGTTCGAAGGGGCGGTCCGTTTTTTCTAGCAATTTCCCTTCGCTCTGCAAGTCAAAGACGATTCGGTTGATAATTCCGGCGGTTTCTCTTGGACTCGTGACTGACAGACACGAGACGCCGGTGGTCCGGACCGGATTATCATTCCCACCCGCGAATAAGGCGTCGCCGATGAACACGACCCCGTCTGGCGATAATGATTTCAGATTTAAAATTTTATTCACCCCAAAGGCCTTGTTTAGACCTTTCCGCGTAATATCAATAGAACTTAAGCCGCCGATACTGATTTCAAATTCTGGCAATAGGGACCGCAAGGCCGCCACAATTTTTTCTCTCTTGCGATGATCGGCGTCATAGCTTTTCTTCGCTTCTAGTGGCGCGGTGATGCCGACCGGCGAATAAGTTATCTGGCCGCCCTTGTCGAGAACGAGAGGGGGGTAAGCCGCCGCGGGCTTCTCTAGCTCGTAAATTTTTTCCAGCGCGGCGAAGATTCCCCCTTTTTCTTTTTGGTCTAAATCGAAACCGTAGCTTTTTTCCCAAGCTCCGCCGCGATACTCGAAGCCGTGAGTGCCGTTCTGTGGCAAGAGGATGAGATTTTGGAGCTCGGCCTTAGCCGAGAGCGTTGAGAGAACCTGAAGCTTAATTTGTTCCAGTGTCGCTCCGGAAATTATAGTCACGGCTGTTTGTCGGAGTAGATCTTCCAGCCGAGCGGCTAAGTAGCGGCTGAGCGTTTGGCCGCTTTCGGTCAGAGTGCCGTCTAAGTCAAAGATAAGCAATTTGACCACAGAGACAGATTATACACTACTAGTGCCTTGTTGCTCAAGTTATTCAAAAATAGCAAATAAGATATTGTCATTAGCGCGCTTAAATCTTTCAACAACGACCGGTTTTTTTGGCGCAAATTTTTCCAGATACCATTCTTCTGGACGAACGACGGCGATCTCACTCCCGCCGGCGCCACCAGCAACGTGCTCGATCAGCAGGATGCGCCGACACCACCCCTTCATTTTTTCGATTAACTCCTCGGCGCGCACGTCATTATTGTGCTTTAGAACCAAACTGACGATACCGAGATCAAAATATAGTGGCAGGAAATTAATGCTGTTGCCGTCGCTTAATATCAGTTCAACATTCCTCCGTTCTTTTAATTGCTTGCTGGCGTTGGCGAGCATTTCCGGAGAAAAGTCCACTCCGACATAACGATTAGAAATTTGGGAGAAGTATTGGCCCAGCCGACCTATACCTACGCCGATCTCTAAGGCGTTGGATAGAGATTGACCGCCGAAATGTTTATCTAGGAGCTGTTGCACGTCGTTATTGAATTTCTCATTTACGCTCTGGTCAAAGCGTGCCGAGAGCACCTTATTTATGCCCTCTCTTTCTCGCGCCCGTTTATCGAATTCTAGCCGCACCTTCTCTGGATCCAGATGTTTCGACTGAACGATGTCGATCAGAATTTTGAACGAGTCGATATTGTGGGCGATGACGTCGGCGCCGTCTTGGGACAACTTAATGTAGGTCACTTTGCCCGGTTTAAAAATGAAATCGCTGCCGGTACCGAATTTGAGATCAAGCAAGCTTTTCAAATAATGATTTAGAAACCACTGATGTGATACCACCACGGCCGAGGATAATTTCTGATCGAGCAGGTACTCATTGAAGTCATCAATTCGTCGCCGCAGGTCCTCGAGGCTCTCCCCTTGGGGGAAGGGTGTTGTTACAGTAAGTCGCGATTGATATTTGTCGAAAAATATCTCCGGAAATCCCGATACTTCTTGGCCCGAACAGGAACCGAAATTTATTTCCTTGAGACGGTCGTCAGTGATTACGGGGACAGTCCCCGCACTTAGGATATCAGCACACTCGTGTGCCCGTCGTAGCGGACTGGTGAAGATTTTCTCAATTTCTTCTTCGGCGATGTCGTCAGCCAGTCTGCGTACCTGGGCGCGGCCCTCGTCTGACAACTCAATTTCTTCTTGGCCGAAAACAACATGATGGTTGGTCGAAGCGGTGCTGCCGTGACGAACCAAATATAAATCTAGGTCGTTCATCCCCCTCATTATACAGCAGTAACCCTTATCGGCAAAGGGTATAATTGTGATTAACTGTACGGGCACTTGACAAAAAAGATAGGGCGTGTATAATGGTCGGACGGTACCTTGTAAAAGTTTCCTGAACCCCAAACCAAAAGGAGGTCCGCATGTCTTCTCGAAAGAAGATGATCGCGGACTCCCTGTTCGGGGTCCAGATCATCTGCACATTCGTGTTCGGAGGGAGTCAATTTCTCCGGATGCTCACGACGTCGCAAGGCGTGAGCATTAGCTGGTTCGCTTGCTGGCAGGTGTTTCTCGTTCTGAATCTTGTGCTTGCCATTCGCGCTCATCGTAATCAACCGAGCCGAGTGACATTCCAAACCATTCTGAGCTATGTCGCGTGGGTAACCATGGTGACGCTAGACCTCGGAGTGATGTTCTGGAAAGACACGGGAACATGGAACGGACGTGACACTGCTACGATAGTTTTCGCGGCAATCGGCATTGTCGCGACACTTGTCGTCGCCCGCCGGAAGCAACTGGCCATCAATGATCCGATGGTGAAAGGTTATCTCGCCGTGTTCTTCAAGGCCATTCCGCAGCTTGCCCTGGCATACAATATGTTCATGGTAGGCGGCGCCGGACTTGCTG
>CAYIMH010000095.1:0-2762 GCA_964364525.1 uncultured Candidatus Saccharibacteria bacterium
GGCGCATTAATACAAGACTTAATTAAGTCTCATATGTTTCTGAACTTGTGCAATTACAACCGGGTCACTAACTCCTCGATTTTTACCCGTTCCTGTTGGCCGGTATCGCGGTCGCGAAGAGTAACGGTATCATTTAGGCTCGGAGTTTCGCCCAGCGTGTCAAAATCTATCGTCACACAATGCGGCGTACCGATTTCGTCTTGACGGCGATAGCGCTTGCCGATATTGCCATTATCATCGAAAACGGCTTTTAGGCCGTTAGCTTTTAGTTTTTGGAAAACTTCCTGGGCTTTCTTGACCAGTTCTGGTTTGTTTTTGAGCAAGGGGAAAACAGCCACGCGGACGGGGGCGATATTTTTATTTAATTTAAGATAGACCCGCTTCTCGCCACCTAGTTTGTCCTCGGTATAGGCTGAACAGAGGACCGCCAACACCGTTCTGTCAACGCCGAGCGAGGGTTCGATGACATGAGGGATAAATTTCTCTTTTGTTTCTTCATCGTAATAAGTCAAATCTTGTTTGCTGAATTCCTGATGTTGCTTCAAGTCAAAGTCCATGCGGTAAGCCAAACCGTATAATTCTTTGCGGCCGAAGGGATAATCGAATTCAAAGTCTATCGTCCGCTTCGAGTAATGCGCCCGCTCCCCGTCCGGCACTTCAAGCTCGTGAACCGAGTCGTCTGGTAAACTAATCGCTCGGATCCATTCATGCATTATCTGCCGCCACATCTCAAAACGATTTTCCCAATCATCTGGCCGAACAAAATACTCCACCTCCATCTGCTCAAACTCCCGCGCGCGGAAAAGGAAATCGCGCGGCGCAATTTCGTTTCGAAAAGCCCTGCCAATCTGACCGAGACCAAATGGTAATTTGGGGTGAAAAGTATCAATGATGTTTTTAAAATTAACGAACATCCCCTGCGCCGTCTCGGGTCGCAAATAGGCGGTGGCAATTTCTTCTTTTTTGGCGCCGATTTGAGTTTTAAACATGGTATTAAAGCGTACCGTCTCGCGCCCGCCTCCGCCAGAGTCGGGCAAAGGATCAGAAAAATTGGCCACGTGACCAGTCGCCTCCCAGACTCGCGAGTTCATGATGATGGCCGCATCCACGCCATACATATCATCGCGATCGTCCACGAACATTTTCCACCACAAGTTTTTGAGATTATTTTTTAGCGCCAAACCCAGCGGGCCATAATCCCACGTCCCCGCCAAACCGCCGTAAATTTCAGAACCCGGAAAAATAAAACCCCGCCGCTTGCTTAAGGCGACAATCTTTTCCATCACCTCGTTTTGATTGGAGTTCGGCATAAAGCAATAATTGTTGGCTAACAAGGTCTTGACCGGTCAGAAATTGCGGATCGGTACTAAAATTAGTAGACAAGTCTCGCCTAGAACCAGCATTGAGAGTCCGCCCCGTAAAGCTGTCTATGGCTGTTAATTGCGGGCTGGATAAGAGATTGGGCACCGAGCCAACCTGATTCAAGCTGGGATTAAACGCCACTTGGAAGGCCACCTCCCGAGCCGCCAAATTGTATCCGGTACCCGCCTTTACTTGGCCCAAATTCCAAATTATCGTCCCGCCGCCGCTGGCATCCTCATTGAAGATGACCGGCTCCGTACCCGGCGTAATTTCTCCCAACCAACGCATATAGGGCGGCAAAATGGCCGTCACCTTAGCCTCTTCTAAGTCACTGGAGGAATTGACCACTGTCCAGACGATAGTATAGCTGGTCTCTTCGCCCACTTTGGGCGGTAAGGGTCCGATGTTAGTGAAGGGGCCGGCATAATAGAGTGCCTTAGCGGCTAATTGAAGCACCGAGTCGAATTTGACCCGCCGGGTGATTTCGGTCGCTAGCGGCTCGCCAGCACCACCCTCGGTGGTCCGTCGGCCGCGGAATTTGATTTTCAAATCAATGGCCGGGTTAGTGAGACGATAATTATTTTCCGCCGCCAAGGAAACAGAATTGAAGGTCAGAGCGACTCGCCCACTCTGGCCCGGGGCGACTCGCGAGAGCGCACTCTCGCTATTTTTATTCCACAACGCCACGTTGGTATTTGATTGATAGAAACCGCGCCCGGGCGAGACCGATGGCTTCTCTATGGCCGCGCCATTAAATTCCACCAAAACCTCGCCATCACTCACTTCGGTGGCTAAATTATTGACCCATTCGATCTCGAGCCGGATGGTCTGTTTGCTGGTCCCCAAGAACTCGGCACTGGGGTCACCATTTAAACTGGCCGAGAGACTGACATAGGGACGGCGGATGGCCACCGCCCGGACATCGGAGCCGTAGAGCGCACCGACCTGATTAGGACTAGAAGGCGAAGACATCCCAGCACGAGCACGAAAAGTCTTCTCCTCATCATCTTGCCCTTCAAGCGTGCCAAACACTCGCAATTGCCATTTATCACCGGCCTTGAGCGATGACACCCGCCAAGCGTTATTGCCGGCGGTCGGCGCCGGGGTCGCCCGAGCAAACTTAAAACCGGGCGGATAATCGAAGGTGACGAGGGTACCGAGCGGGGGCGTTTCGGAATTAGCTAAAGCCTCCAACTCCAGTACCACTTCTTGATTCGAATTAACCTCGGCCGGCGCCTCGAGACTCAAGAGAAGTGGCGAGCCGGCCACCGTCACCTCGTAGACCGCTCGTTTATCGAAGATGGCGTTAGAATCGGCCAATCGATATTCAACACTTAATTTGATCGGGAGTTTACTATTCTGCTCGCCGAACAGTACCGCTGAAAGTTCCTGCCGCGCCG
>CAYIMH010000096.1:0-2703 GCA_964364525.1 uncultured Candidatus Saccharibacteria bacterium
AAGAACTCTTTGTGGTATACACCCAATCGTTCTAAAAGTCAAGCAAAATTTGGCTAACAAAGTAAAAACGGCCCAAAACAGGCATATTTCTAGTCTTTCCGTGGGAAAAGGGGGGGGGCGGGGAGCTGGTTGGTAGTGACGAGGGAGATAATGGTTTCGGCTGTTTGGGGCAGGAGTGGCCGGAGGCGGGTACCGATTTGGAGAAGGGTGGCGAGCAGAGAGCGGATAACGGCCTCGGCTTCTGATTTATTGGTCTTGATTAATTTGAAGGGTTGTTTTACTTGGATCAGATTATCGGCTTCGCTAATCGTCTGCCAGATCGCCTCGGCCATCTTATTGAGCTCGAATTTCTGATACCACTCATTATCTAACTCGCCGCCCGTCGAGGCGCCTTCCGCCTGATCCGTATCCTCCGTTTCTATTCGGACATTATTCGTAATTGCCATCGTCAGCACGCGCGAAACAAGATTGCCCAAACCATTGGCTAAGTGGGCATTATACCACTCTTTGAGTTTCTCGGGTGAGACAGTCGTATCTTCAAAGGGATGAAAGTGGCGCAGAACAAAATAACGGAGCGCGTCGGTGCCATATTCTTGGACGATCGCCAGCGGATCAATCACATTGCCAAGGGTCTTAGACATCTTCACTCCCCCCTCGCCCAAGATAAAGCCGTCGACAATAATAGTATGAGTCGGTGGTAGGCCAGCGGCCATGAGCATTGCCTGCCACATAAGCCCCTGAAAGCGAATATTGTCCTTGCCGCAATATTGCGTCGGCGTACCCCCCGCCCAAAATTTCTCGAACAAATCTTCTTCTCCTCTTAAGGTAAGAGGGGATTGGGAGGTATTACTTCCCCAACCTAATGTTGAAATATAATTCACCAAGGCATCAAACCAAACATACATCACTTGAGTGGGGTCGTCGGGCACCGGAATACCCCAAGGCATTTTGGTGGCCAGACGCGAGATGCTAAAATCGCGCAGACCGTTCTTGATAAATTCACGGAGCTCGTTTAAGCGATAGGCGGGAATGATAAAGTCAGGATGAGCATCATATAAAGCCGAGAGTTTATCACCAAAGGCGCTTAATTTGAAAAAATAATTCTCTTCATTGATAAGCTCGGGAACGCGATCGTGCTCGGGGCATTTGCCGTCCACCAATTGACTATCAGTTTTTTCCTCCTCGCAACCGACGCAATATTTGGTTTGATAATTTTTCTTATAGATATAGCCATTCTGATTACAGCGCCGCCAAAATTCTTGTGCCGCCTGAAGGTGGCGCGAAGTGGTGGTACGGATATAATGCGCCTCATCAGTCACGCCAAATTGCCGAAGCGTGTTTTTATACAACGCCGCGTATTCATCAACGTATTGCTGGACATCTTTCCCCGCTTTCGCCGCCGCCTCATAGACCTTTAACCCGTGCTCATCGGTGCCGGTATTGAAAAAAACTTCGTCACCACAAAGTTGTCTCTGACGGGCGACGGCATCGGCCCGAATAATTTCCGTCGCGTGGCCCAAGTGGAGCGGCGCATTGATATAGGGCAAAGTGGTGGTGATGTAAAACGTTTTAGACATTGATCTTGGCTTCGGCCAATTTCTTTTTCTCCCAATCAGTGGCCAATTCCATCAAGAGCACCGAAACGGGTACAGCGAGAATCAGGCCGAGAAAACCGGCCAATTTGGCTCCGGCGATCAGCGCGATGATCACGAGAAGCGAGGGCACGCCGACGATCTTGCTGACCACTAAGGGGTAGATGAGATGATTCTCAAATTGTTGAATAATGATGTAAACCGCCAAGATGATAATCCCTAAGGTCGGGCTAATCGAGAAGGCCAAGAAGACCGCCGGCACCGCCGAGAGCACGGGGCCGAAGAAAGGAATAAGTTCGAAGACGGCGGCCAGCAGGGCCAAGACGAGGGCGTAAGGAATACGGAAAATCGTCAGCGCCAAGAAAACCATGACGCCAATGAGTAGGCCCAATAAAAGTTGCCCCTGCATCCACCGGCCAATTTTTTTCTGGGCCCGTCGCCACAAATTTAAAACATAATTCTCTCGATCAATCGGTGTCACCACCCGCAAAAAATTCTCCAGTCCATCGGCCTGGACCGCGAGATAGAAAGAGAAAACGATAATCAGGACGAAGCTTAAGAAACCGCCGAAGGCGACACTGGCAATCTGGAGGAAACCACGCGAGGTGTCGGCCAGATTGCCCTGAAGATTACGGAAGACCTCGCCCAAGGAGATCTTCTCGCCCAGACTACCAGTCAAAGTACCAATAACCCCACCCGAGCCGGTAAACCATTTGGAGACGTCGTCCAGCATCGCGGGCAAAGTTGCTGATAGGCTAACTAAATCCGAAACTACCGGGAAAATAAAAACAGGGACGAGAACGAAAAAGAAGCCGAAACCAATAAGATAAATAAGAAGAACCGCCGGAACGCGTGGCAAACGGCGGCGCTCGAGCCATGCCGTCAGAGGTTCTACGGCCGAAGCCACCACCACCGAGACCAGGATAACTAAGATGAGATCGCGGAGCAAATAGAACACCAAGAACGCCAACAAAACGCCGCAGGCCTTAATGATGGTGCCTAAGCTGATGCTGATAACGGTTTTGCCGCCCGCCCTTAATCGTGTCGCCACGACCTAATATTACTACAAAGATCAGCTCTCGACAAATAACTGTACTAGTCCAGCACATTT
>CAYIMH010000097.1:0-2651 GCA_964364525.1 uncultured Candidatus Saccharibacteria bacterium
CCGGCGGCGCCTATTCGGTCAGGGTTACGTGGCGCGCTCGCGAGTGCGCCGCTTGACCGGCATCCAATTGCTCGGTTGGAATGAGCGCGCTTTCCAAGTTCATCCGGAGGTGCTTATTCAAGATGAATCCTTTCGCGCCGCGTCTGATCAAGCCGATGAAGCGTTTCAAAAATTGTTGCCGGAAAAAATTACTCAATTGCATCACAATTTTCTTCGCGTTTGCGGCGGCACTATTTCAGTAATTGAAGGTGATGATCGAAGTGCGGCTGGCCATGGTCGGCGGCGGGTTAAAAAAGTGAAGCCGAGCACGCATAGCGAAACCCTGTTGCATTGGAACGGGGGCAAGAATCTGATTGAAATTGCCAAAGCACGAGGCCTTGCCGGCACGACTATTCTCGACCACGTGGAGAAATTAGTGGGCCGGGGCCAGATTCCGCGAGCCGATCTCGCTCGCCTTCTCGACGCCAAGCTCACCACCGCCCTCCCCGACATCCACGCTACTTTCCGCGAACTAGCCACCGACAAATTGGCTCCCGTCCGCGAGCATTTCCGCAACGCCTATTCTTACGACGAACTCCGGGTGGCGAGGATGATGATGGGAGAATGATCTAGATAATCAATGGTTTGTTTTTCTCCAACCACTCTTCGATTTTTTTTAAACAAGCTTCGGGTTCCAATGTCTGACCAGCTTCAGCGCGGAAGGTGCCGCCGGCGGCCCGGTCGTGGCCGCCGCCTAAGCCGCCCCGCTCCATAATCTCGCGGGCGTTGACCGAGCCGGGGAGAGAGCGAACAGAGATGCCGCAATCACCGTTTAAATCAGGCGTGATTGTTAGCCCCCAAGGATAATTTTTGATCGCTCTGATATACTGGCCGAGATAGATATGACTAGCTTCGGAAATTTCATTGTCAGTGTAATTATCGGCGTTAACGATTGATCGCGGTAGGTAAGTGGATTGCCAATTGGGCCAATCCGCTCTATCGGCAAGCAAGTTTGTTGTTTCGTGGAAGGCCGTGTTCCTGACGAGTTCTTGGATTAACCTAAATACTCGTAGGCTTGTACCGCGATAGCGCGTCTGGAACTCGGCGATTTCCACTTGGGCGACGTCAATTAAGTTTTTCGCCAGTAATAAAATTTCGGTTTGATGAGGTTTGAGGAAAGCGAAATTGCCGGTGTCGCCTAAAATGCCGAGAAGGAGGGCTTCGGCGAGATTTTTGTCCAGCTTGAAATCGGCGATGAAGATTTGGTAGAGAAGTGAGCAAGTGGCTGGTTCCTCCGGCACGATAATCGCCAGGTCGAACCCGTCCGGCGGCGAGCGGTGATGATCAAGGCAAATGGTTTTGGCGGCCAGTTTGGCCATTTTTTCCGGTTCGTGGGAAAAGCGGTGGCGTTGTCCGCCGTCGAGGTAAATTATCAAGTCGGCGCCAATAATTAGGTCGGCAATATCAATGACAAATTGGATGGTGGAAAAAAGTGGGAAAGAGGCGAAACGTTCAACCGGCAAACCAGTGATGGCGAGCGTTAGCTCGGCTTCGGAGTGGCGTTGTTTGATAATCTGGCTCACGGCCATAAGGGAGCCGATGGCGTCTTCGTCGGGCGAATGGTGGACGGTCAGGGCAATCTTTTTGGCCGCACCAACCAGCGCCCAGAACTCACGGCTAAACTCTTGGTCAATTGTTTGATATAATTTCATGGTCGCATCTTAACATTAATGGCTAAGGCACAAACAGTCAAAGGTTACCATTTATTGTGGCACGATTTGGCCATCTTGTTGTTTAGTATTTTGTTGGCAATACTCCTAGCGAAGTCGGGTTGGCTAGAGCGCTCCCTGATTAGTCTCGATGGCTGGTTTTGGCTCGCTAGCTTTTTGGCCGGTTTCTTCTTTGTCTCACTTTTTACGGCGGCGCCAGCGGCGATCGTCATCGCTTCTTTGGCCCAGACCGGCTCGCCCTGGACCCTGGCTCTGTGGGCGGGCCTAGGTGGCGCGCTTGGCGACTTAATAATTTTCCGCTTCATCCGCGATCGGCTCTCGGCTCACTTGGCTAAGACTTTTAATTTCTGGTGGGAATCATTGCGCTTCTTGGGCGAGAAACGCCCATTTCGTTTCTTGACGATGACGCTCGGGGCGCTCTTGGTGGCCTCGCCGGTGCCGGATGAGATCGGGCTGACCTTAATGGGCATCAATAATTTGCCGTTGCGTTATTTTCTCCCACTCATCTTTGTCATCGATTGTCTTGGGATTTTCGTGCTCGCGACGGCCATCTCTAATCTACTGATATGACGCCCTACTTAGCGATTTTGATTTTTGCCCCCAGTTGTTGCAGACGACTGGCCAGGTCTTCATAGCCGCGATTGATCGAGTAAATATTGCGGAGAATAGAAGTGCCGCGCGCGGCCAGCATGGCGATCAGAATAAGTGCCGCGGGCCGGAGAGCTGGCGGGCAGATCACTTCGGCGGCGTGGAGTGGAGTGGGGCCCTTGATGTAGATGCGATGCGGATCGGCGAGAATAATATCAGCGCCGAGTTTGGTTAATTCCATATAGTAAATAGCGCGATTCTCGTAGACCCAATCATGGATGAGCGTCGTGCCGCGAGCCTGGGTAGCGATGGGGACGAAGAAGGGCAGGTTGTCAATGTTGATCCCGGGGAAGG
>CAYIMH010000098.1:0-2649 GCA_964364525.1 uncultured Candidatus Saccharibacteria bacterium
AGCTTGGCGCCCAGTTCGCTCGTTTAGTTCTTCTATCCCTCGCTCCATAATTTGACGGAGCAGATTCTGATAGACCTGGTCGAAGGTGGTCATGGGGGTATTATAGTCTCTCGTTTTCAGGACGCCCCTTTGGCTGTGGAGAACCGTCTCCGCGGCGATGTTGTAATCACTGGGCTTGACTCCATGGCGCCCTGTCTGATAGTTTATAGTCAGAATTTGAGGCGAATGTGAATCGCTTCTAGAACCTTGAGATTGGAGCTTATGTATGCGTATCGAAGTAACCGCAAAGGAGTTTCATCGGGTCATAACTGGTGAGGATGAAAAATTGGCGGAGAAGTTGCGAGAGTTTGACAATGGGGAATCTGACCTGATCGTCGCGGGCGGTCTCAATTTGTCGAATTATTTTTTATCTCGCGATGTCTTTGTTCTTCTGGAACGACTTCGCCGGGTTATTGGCCATCTCAACCTGGCCGGGATTGGTCGGAGTTCCAGCGCGAGCGATTGTTGTTTGAGTCTCTCAAATCTGACCATCAAGGGCGATCTTCTTGTCGACGACGCGACCTTGGCTGTCGGTTTTGATCAATCAGCACCATTCGATTCCGTGATGGTGGACGGATATGTTTACTGCGGCGACAGTTGGCGGATGGCCTTGCTGGCCTTGGTCGGTCCTCACCTTAATCGTGTGAAATTATCGCCAAAGGGCCTGGCGGGGTTCGAGGTGATGCGGCAGAAAATTTCTGTCGAGAGCGAAGACGATAGGGTAAGGGCGTTATCGATAAAGCCTGCCGATTTGACCGACAATGATGAGCCGACTGACCCGAATTCACCGGAGATGTCGCAAACCAAGATCGTAACCTGAACCGAAGAGGCGCTACGATCGTCAATTGCCGCGAGATCCATATTCTCGCGGCATTTTTTGTTTCTCAAAACCGGAATGTTAAACTAACAATAAACAATTGATGATCAAAATTAATTATCCCTATCTGCCGGCTGGCTGGGAGATTAGGTATGTTGGCGCCGACCATCCACACATGCTGGCGGCGCGGCAAGCGCGGCTGGATCTGTCGACTGACCATTATCATCCGACGGGGGCGGTGGTGGTTTGGGGCGGCCAGATTATTGCCCGTGAGGCCAATCAATCGGCCCTGCGTCACCCTCGGTTGATCCGCTGGCATCACGGCGGGGTGTGCGTGCGGCGTTGGTTGAAAATCAAATCGGGTGAGAAATATTGGCTTTGCCCGGGCTGTTCTTCGTCGCGTCACCACGCGGAATCACGCGCCGCGCGCGCGGCGCAAATGACCGGCCTTGATTTGAGCGGCGCCGCGCTCTATCTCTGGGGTCACTGGTGGTGTTGCGCCCCGTGTTGGTCCGCTATCATCGAGGCCGGTATCGGCGAGGTCTATCTGCTCGAAGGCAGCACGGTGCTATTTAATAGGAATCATCCGGAAAATAAGATCGGCCAATAGGGCGGGCTTATCCCTTGCGGTGTTCGATCCCAATTGTTATCTTTAGACCAGGAGGTGTGTTGATGAGTTTAGGATGGTCATTTTTTTGGCAGGGGTTGGTGACGACGCTCATCTATTGCGGCTTGGCAATTCTAGTTTTAATTTCCCTAGCCGAGTGCTTTCATTGGATTCGCAAGGGAAAGAACGATTAGTCGTTGCCGCCCGCTTCGCCTCGACAAACTTGTCGGGGCGTTCTTTTTGTGCTAGGAATAATGGTGGTCCAAAGGTCCTTACATTTGTTGGTAGAAGAGTGAAAGGAGATTATGGCCATGACCATAACAGAATTGCAGACGTATTTTCAGCAACTCTACGGTCAGCGCAACGCCGCCTTTATCAACGGCCTACGCGAGCGGATCATCTTCTTGATCCTGGCCGTTGGCGATCTACAAAACGCGATCAGAAAAATTGATCAACACGGCCACTTACCGCTCCGGCACGCCTTCGCCAGCGTAGTTGGTTGGACGTTCTGTGTCGCTAATCATTTCCCCGGCGGCCTGTCTTTGTCTAAGTGGCTAGCGAGCAAATATCCGACAAGTGGCTGCGCTTATTGCGGTTCCTTACCCTGTGCTTGCGGCGGCCGGCGCCCACCAGCCCAGTTGGTTGATCCGTCTGTCGAGCAATTGGGTTGGTCGCTACGGGAGTGGCAGGAACATTTGTGGCGCTGCTATGGCGAGAGGAATCGGCGCAATGGCATCGAAAATAATCTTAATCGTTTATTTCGCGAAGCTTGCGAGGTTCTCGAGATTTGTGAAGGTATCTCCGATTCCAACGCTAGCGCTGAAGAGGTTGAACGCGAGACGGCACTCGAATTATGTGATGTTTTGGCCTGGATCTGCCCACTCGCCTCGATGTTCTCTCTAGACTTGGAGCACCTGGTGTTCGATCGCTACGGCCAGTTTTGCCCAACCTGCTCGCAGGTTCCCTGCTCTTGTGGCCGCTTCGTCATCGAGCAGGGCCACTTGCGTCGCATTGGTACCAATACCAATACCGCCGCCAAATAATTTACGCCACTTGGGGGCCAATCCTCCAAGTGGCGTTTTGTGTCCGAGCAAATTCTTTGTTTCAGCCGCGCGTGGTAGACTAAATTTTAATCCAGATTATGAATTTAAACGATTATCAAAAACAGGCGGCCGGCATCAGTATT
>CAYIMH010000099.1:0-2649 GCA_964364525.1 uncultured Candidatus Saccharibacteria bacterium
AAGTCTACGGTCGCACCGGTAAAAAATGCAAACGTTGTCGGCGCGGTATGGTTGAAAAAATAAAAGTGGGCGGCCGCGGCACCCACTTCTGCAGGCGGTGTCAGAATTAACGATCGAAAAAGTTGGATACCCGCCTACCAACTTCATCCAGAAACAGGTAGGACAGACTATTTTTGTCGCGAATATATAGTCCCATCCCCACGATACAAACCAGGATCCACAAAGGCAAGATGGCCAAGAACAGGGGCCATTTCCACCAACGACCCATATAATTCTTCTTCCTCTTTTATTCTAACAAGCAGAAGAGAAGGATGCCAGCGGCGACGGCGACGTTGAGTGACTCTTTTTGGCCGCGCATGGGGATCTCGGCAATAGTATCGCATTGATCCAAAATTTCTGGCGGCAAACCAACCACCTCGTTGCCGAGAATAATCGCCGTTGAGCCAGTCAATTTTATCGTTTTATAATCCACTGATTGTTCAGACTGTTCTAAGGCAATTATTTTGATATTTGTTTTTTTGAGCTTGGAAATTATTTCCCCCGCCTCTTTCACTCTCTCCCACGCCACAATTCTCTCTGCTCCCAGAGCCGTTTTGGCAATTTCTTTCACCGGCCGGCCAAAGCGATCGCGCGGTGCCGGTGTATAACCAACCAAATAAATTTTCTCCACCCCCGCCGCGTCGGCGGTACGAAAAAGGGCGCCGACATTGTGAGCGCTCCGGATATCCACCAACACCAGAATAATCCCCAGATCATTTTGGCTACGACTAATCATTTTGCTATACTAACAGCATGCTTAATTTATTTCCAGATCTGCTGACTTATAGTTTCTTCGCCCCGCTCCTCTTGCGTCTGGCGGTTGGAGTTTCGACAATTTATTTCGGCTACCTCACCTATCGCGCTTGGGGCAATCATGGCCGAGCCCTCGGTCCACTCTGGATTATCGCCGGCCTCTTGGTGCTTATCGGCCTCTTCACTCAAGCGGCCGTTATCGCCCTCCTCGTCTTACTCCTCCTCAAGTTTTGGGGCTTCGGCGCCGCCGTTAAGTGGACCTGGTCCTATGATTTTCTCCTCCTCGCCGCCCTCTTCGCCCTCCTCCTAACCGGCGCCGGCGCGTTCGCCTTCGATTTGCCGTTGTAAAATCTTCATTTTTGTTGTAGTATCTCAACGTTACTCCGCCCATAGCTCAGTCGGTAGAGCACCTGCCTTTTAAGCAGAGGGTCGTAGGTTCGATTCCTACTGGGCGGATTTATAGACTCAATACCAGTCGCTCCAATCCCAGTTCGAAGTCAGTGCGACCGCGGCGGCTCTCGTGCCAGAGCGCGATGAGCGCGGCCGACCAGTGTTCCAATTCTCCCTCACTCCAGCGGGCCACCTGTCGGCTGGTTTTCTGTAAGACAAAAGGCTTGAGACTGGTCAATTTTTGGCCGGCACTTTTCTTCACCAAGAGCATGGTCTTAGCTTGCCAAGTAAGCCGCCAGAAGATTTCTTCCGCCGCTTCGCCAGCTTGGAGCGCTGTTTGCAATTCCACCCAGGCGCGTTGACGATCGCGATTGCCAAGAGCGTTAGCTAGGGCAAAGGGGTTAAACTTGGACGCCTGGCGTTGAGTACCCCCAGACACCAGGTGTCCAAGTTCCGACTGTCCAAGTTTCCCGCCCGCCACCTCAATCTTCTTCGCCAATTTGGCATCTAATTTATTCTCTAGCAAAACAAAAGTATTGGTCGAAGCCACGATAGCCGGTAGCCATTCTTCAAACCAGCTAAGCGCCTCCTCGTTTTCTAGTAACCTATCACCTGCCACCAGCCGCTTCTCGTTGAAGAGTCCGGCCCCGCTTCCGGCCAATTCTTCCAATTGCCTCTGATCGAATTTATAAGGGTCGAAGTGGAAAACATCGCCCGCCGAATTTTTGGTTGCAAAAACCGCCAAAGTTTGCCGCCACTTCCCCCGCGCTTTCTCTTGATCCTCACCGTAGAAAATATAGAGCATTATAAATCCAGCTTAATCCCCACCGGGCAATGATCCGAGCCCTCAATCTCGTCGAGAATGAAAGCTTCCTTGATATTCTTAACGAGCGCCGCACTGACGAAAAAATAGTCAATTCTCCAACCAATATTGCGCGGCCGACAATAAGAGCGATAAGACCACCACGAGTATTGAATTTTCTCCGGGTGCAGATGACGAAAGGTGTCTACCAGTCCCGCCGCCACAAATTTGTCCGCCCAGCGACGTTCTTCGGGCGTGAAGCCGGCGTTGCCCTCATTATCCTCAGGTCGCGCCAAATCAATTTCCTGATGCGCCACGTTGAAATCGCCGCAAACCACGATCGGTTTTTTCTTCTCCAATTTTTTCACATAGGCCAAGAGGGTGGCGTTGAATTCTTCTTTGAAACCGAGACGGGATAATTCGTGATTGGCATTGGGAAAATAACAATTAAGAAAATAATAGTTTTCAAATTCGAGCGTCTGGACTCGCCCCTCTAAATCGAATTTTTCTACTCCCAAGCCGCTAATTATCGTCAAGGGTTTAAGTTTGGACAAAACTGCTGTGCCGCTATAGCCCGGCTTCTTCGCCGGATTCCAATATTCGGCATAATTGGCAAAATCGAATTCCGCCTCTTCGCGCGCGGCGTCATTAATTTTAATCTCTTG
>CAYIMH010000100.1:0-2642 GCA_964364525.1 uncultured Candidatus Saccharibacteria bacterium
GCAAAATGATCACACCGGCAGGGTATCTCCGAGCAATCTGGGCAACACTTCGAATAATGCTCCAAGGTGGCTAGCTCCACATCGAGACCAAGCATACTGGCCATAGAGCAAGTCCAGGCCAAGATGTCGCATAACTCCTTGGCCAAACCCACCTCAAGGTGAGCAATCGTGTCGTCAGAGGCCGACATCTTCATGGTGTGGGTAATCGCTTCCGTTATCTCCGCATACAAGCGACCCATCATCCAATCATTGTCATGCCCAGTATTGACCTTGCAGTAGCACCGCCATAGATCCTGTTGCAATGAACGCAAACTTCGGTTAGCTCCGGCCTCCGTTACCAGCGAGGAATCGAGATTAACCGGCGGACGCGCTGCCGGATCGCACCCACACCGAGCCTGACCGCAATAGGCAAAACCGCCCGGCGGATACTTGTGGGACAACCAATAAGCGATTGTCTGTCCAGCGAAAGAATTGCCAAAATAATTGACGACCGCGACGGTCCAACCAACGATTTTGGCAAAAGTTGGAGCCAATACCTCCACACCTTTGTTCTTACGGATTCCGTCTTGGAGTTCCTCCGCCTCCATTAGGACACGACACAACATTTTCAAAAACGGACCAATGTCCTGAAAGATACGGTTACGTCGCCCATAGAGCTGGGCAAAATGCTTTGCTAGCTCGTTCAAATTAAGACCTTTTGTCTCAACCATTATCTTCTCCTATGAAATAATGCCAAAGAACTTTTTCTCTCCACCAACACCAATCTAAAACTAGCACCCCGCGCCAGAAAGTCAAATCTTGAACCCAAAATTGCGATGGCGGGGGAGGCCGGGCGGCGGGTCATTTAATTTTTTTATTTCTTCGGCCCGCTTTTTTTCGCGCTCTTCTTCTTCCGGCGTCAGATCGCGGAGAGCGATTAATTTATGCGGGTGATGGTGGCCGCTGATAATTCGCAGACGCGTCACTGGCACTTTAAGCTCGTCAGCCAAGAGTTCGAGCATTTTTTTATTAGCAAAATTATGCTCGGCCTTATTCCTAACGGTGATCTCGTATTTCTCGGACGTGATTCGCCGAAGACTATTGGCTTTGGCTTCAGGTGTGATATCAACTCGAATATACATGATTTAACTTGATCTTGGCGACAATGAGCAGACTCTCCGCCCAAGCGAGCGGGATATTCTCGTTGGGCTTGTCGTTATTAGAATAATAGAGCTCGGGCATTTTCCCTTCCGGCGTTAGCACGGCCTCGGCTTTGGCCAGATACTCTTCCGCCAATAATTTATCACCCCGCTCGTGATGAATGATGGCCAGCCAGGGGAAGCCCATTGTCCACTCGGCCTCCTCGCTCCAGCTATCTTGGTTAGCATTATAATATTTATCAGTTTTGTAACGCAAGACACCGCGTGCCTTGCTCAAGTGATATTCCACATTTTTCAAAATCTCATCCGCCGCCGCGCGATCAATGATATTGTAGGGGTAAATCAAACTTAATTGCGCCAGATCGGCAAATTTATTTTTCGACTCGCGAGGTAAAAGATTTTTCAAAGCCCCCTCCCCTTTCTGGATTAAGTCTTCAGGCATCGTAACAAACGGCAATTTGGCCACTGCCCGCAAACCAGCCACCACTGCCCCCACCGACGAGGCGTGTACTTCTTCATTTTCCTCCCACATCCCCGCATCGGGATCATGCCAATATTCGATACTTTTCACATAATCTACCAACTTTTGCGTCAAACGCTTGTCGTCGTCGGTAATAATCACACCCTGACCCCTTTGTTCTAATTTTCCTAATTTAAACAAAATAGCGCCTACCGCGTCATTCTGTTTATTTCCCCACTCCTCCCAGAATTCCTCAAAAGTTTCCGGATGATAACGAGCGTGGATGTATTGCCAACTCTGGTGCGGCTTATGTTCGCCCGCCCAAGTAATTTTGTCTTCATGGCGCAAGAGCACATCGAGCATTGCCCGCCAGCATTTCTTCACCGCCTCCCAATCCTCCACCGCTTCGAAGGCGAGCGCGGTGTAAAAATTATCTCGTAACCACGCTTTATTGTAGCCAGTGCTGACTTCCGCCGCTGAAGCCAAGAACAAGCCGGACGGCGCTTGCAGGGTTCGCAAATGCCCTAGATGTTTTTCGATTTCAGGACTTAAGTTCGGCATATTTAATTTTAGCCCGCTCCATAATCGAGAGCAAGTGCTCACGGCGTTCCTCCACCGCCTTGGCTAATTCCGGATAATAAATTTTCAGCTCGACGTAGCGCGACAAATATTTTTCTTCCGCTTCGCAAAATTCCACCAGCTTGGCGGCAATTTTTTCTTGGTAATAATCTTTATTACCTCGGGCTTCGGTTAAAATACCACGAGCGATATCCGTCACCTTCTGCGCCTCGGCCACCAGATAATCGCCCTCGTTCTTGATGGGATGCTTCATAATTAACGCTCGTCGTCAAAGTCGCTAATTTCCTCCCCCGCTAATTTGTTTAACTTTGCCCTGAATAGCTCGGCCACCCACTTACCTGCCCTCACCTCCTTAACTTCGCGACTTTCTGGTCCGGCGAGCTTATTTTCTAAATTAAATTGCTCCATGGAGTGAATCAACAACCCCGCGGCCAAGCCGTCGGGGTATGACCGGTGGCAATGGC
>CAYIMH010000101.1:0-2635 GCA_964364525.1 uncultured Candidatus Saccharibacteria bacterium
CTGATAACGGCGTGTTTGGTGTGAGCGAGGAATGACATTTCGTTATTCACAGTTAACAGCAAGATGAAGGGGTTAAAACAGGCCGGCGAAAAGGGACTTTATACCCCCTTTCTCCGTGTCCGTACCCAGATTCTCCAGCGTTTGAGTCATTTTTCATCTCCTTTTTTACTCGAGAACATATTTAGAGACCGGCGAAACACTCGCCAGATCATATCAAAGAGCTCTCCGCAAGCTAGCAGAAATAGAGAGTCTTGTCCAATAATAATCTCTAAGGACTCGTCGTCGATGCGGTGGTGTTTAACGGGGGAGGAGAATCGGCGAGGCGCAGGTTGATGCTTTGCTCACTCTTGTTACGGGCCGAGTCGTAGACGACGACACGGAGGCTATTTTCGGTCTGCCAATTATCAATATCTTGGGGCGAGAAGATGATGGTGAAGGGCTCGCGCTTAACCGAGTCGAGGTAACTATCGTTCAAGAAGGCATCCATTTGAACTAATGGGTAACGTCCGCTATAATTTATTTGAATCGGGATACTAGCGCTCGTTTGGTAAGAATTATTGTTATTGGGGCTAGTGATGCTGAAGCGTGGCGCATTCTCGGGCGTGTGGATGTCATCGAAGACCTGGGGAAGACTGTTTACGCTTTGGTCCACATAACCTTGAGCCGCCGCCCAAGCGCGCACCGGACCTTCCCAGAGGGCATATTGGCTGTCATTTTGTGGTTGGTCTGGGGCCGGGCCATTGGGGTCATCGGGATTAACCCAGTGGAGAATGGAATGGACGCCAGTTAAAACACGCTCTTCACGGAGTTCCGCCGGGGTGTATTCAGTCGCCAATTTGCCGGACATTTTGTCTACCGAATAAGTTTGGCCGCCCTGCCAAATGCCGCGGAGGACCGGCTTCAGATCAGACTTAGGCGGTGGCGGCGGGACAAATTTCTCTATCGGTTGGTCGGCCAAGGCCATATTCATCAACGCCCGCCACATGGGAGAGACGATGAGGCCAGCCACTTTTCGTTCCATTGGGCTATTGTCGTTATTGCCGGCCCAGGCGCCAATGACGATATTGGGGGTGTAGCCGAGGATCCAAGCGTCGCGATAATCGTTGGTGGTACCGGTCTTCACGGCGACCGGTCGGTCTTTAAACTCGAGCGGCGAGCCAGTGGCGTAGGCCGGTAATCGAGCAATGTTATCAGAGAGGATGCTCGAGATCATCCGGGCATTCTCGGCGGGGAGGACTTGACTGGGGCGATCGCGGTACTCTTCTAAAATATTACCTTGTTCATCTTCAATCTTCAGAATCGAGGCGTAGGGGTGACGCTCGCCATCAGCGGCGAAGACCGAGTAGGCGCTCGTCAGGTCGAGTAAGGAAACTTCGCCGCCACCCAAGACCAAAGTTAATCCGTAACGAGCCGGTTCGTTTAGGCTGGCGATGCCCATGGCCGCCGCTTGCTTGAGAGCGTTCTTGATTCCCACCAAGTAAAGTACTTTGATGGCGGGAACGTTGATGGACTGGGACAAGGCATTGCGGAAAGTTATCGGTCCGCGGAAGCGATTGTCGTAATTGACTGGGGTATAGCAACGCGAGGCATCACGGGCGCATTGAGTGTCGAATTGGGTTGGTAAGTCGAAGATAACAGTCTCGGGTGTGTAGCCTTTAGTGAAGGCGGTGGCGTAGACAATGGGTTTGAAAGAGGAACCGGGTTGGCGATGGGCTAAGGTGATATTGAAATTGCCGTCATTTTTGGTATCGAAATAATCGCGTGAGCCAACCATGGCCAAGATCTGTCCGGTCTTGGGGTCTATGGCTACGGTCGCGGCGTTCTTAGCCTTGAATTTCTCCAAATTCTCGGCGCCATAACGGGCGACTATTTCCTCTGCTTGGCGCTGGAGATCCCAGTCAATAGTGGTAGTGACCTTGAGGCCCTCGGTTAAGACGGCGTCATTGCCGTACTTTTGCTCCAAGTAAGCGCGGACCATCATCACAAAATGCGGCGCCTTGATGCCGGTATCTTCGGGTGCCGAGAAGGTTACTTTCTCCTCTCTAGCCGCCGCCTCTTCTTCCGCAGTAATAAAATTAAGTGCCCGCATTCGCGTCAGTACTAGATTTTTCCTCTGCTCCAAGGCCTCGCGATTTTGGCCATAAGGCGAGTAATAAGTTGGGGCCTTAGGGATAGCGGCCAGATAGGCGGCTTCAGTTAGAGTTAAATCACTGGCGTGTTTACGGAAAAAGGTCTGGGAAGCCTCCTCAATGCCATAGATTCTGCCACCGTAGGGGATCTCGTTAAGATAGAGATTTAGAATTTCTTCTTTAGAAAGAACACGCTCAATTTTTAAGGCGAGGACGGCTTCCTTGATCTTTCGCGACAACGATTTCTCCCGTGTCAAAACCGTATTTTTAACTAATTGTTGAGTGATAGTCGAACCGCCTTGGCTGACAGAACCGGAGACCAAATTGGCCCAGAGGGAGCGCAAAATGGCTGTCGGCTTGACGCCACGATGTTGGTAAAACTCATTGTCTTCAATCGCTACCGTGGCGTTCTTAACGTTCTTGGAGATTTCTTCGAAGGGGACCACCTGGCGTTTTATTTTTTGGTGGGCGTCGGAGAGGGGAATCGTGCCGGTGCGGTCGGTAAT
>CAYIMH010000102.1:0-2634 GCA_964364525.1 uncultured Candidatus Saccharibacteria bacterium
GCCAAATTCAAACATATTTTGTGAAAACAGGCCGGCGTTTTTGTACTTTATACCTAAAACTTTGAGTGGCATGATAAAAAATAGCCCGGTGCGACTATTTGTGATCAAAATCGTGCCGGGCTAAACGAACTTGTCCACCACCAAGAGATAATCACCGGCCTCAATCGTCGTGGGTGGTGGAAAAAGAAAGAGGTTCAGGAGCCGCGGATTGGATTCGGTCGACGCCTGGTGGAAAACGCAAGGGTAACGCTCGGATTCCGGCCAGACAGCGCTACGCGAATTCCCCAAGGGAACGGGGCCCAAGGACCAGAGACGGCCGAAAGGGCAAGCGCTGATTCTCTGGTGGAGGAGGGAGAGGGTCTCCACCAACTCGGCTGGACGCAAACCGTAACACCCGAGGGCCAGACGCGCCTTCTCCATCTCCGAGACCGTAACCGGACGGGAAAGCGGCAAACAACCAACAAAAACTTGCCCAATGGTTCCCCGCACTTTCGCCAAATTACTCGGCAAGAGACACTGGAAGGTAAAGTCGATCTTGGTCGCGAGCTCCGCCGGTTCGCGGGCATAATCAACTGTCACCAACGTAAAGGGATGGGGGGTAGCAAATGCTCTCCGACCGCACCCGCACCAGGGCAGTGGTAATAATGGCTGGTGGTGGGGACGGTTCCGCGAACAATTTCTGTTGACGAAGTAGGAGTCTAAATTCATTGCGCAGACGCGACCAAGTCAGGCGGTGGCCGAGACGCAATTCGCCCAGGAACCAGACGCAAAATGCCGGGATAATGGTTAGCACGATCAAGAGACACCTCCTCTCTATGGTTTAAAAGTCCCTATCTTCTGTTAAGTTTAAGATAAAGAGGTGTCCTAGTCAATCTCGTAACGGAGAGTGACGCTCACGCGCACTTCCTGCGAGCCAGGCTCGATAGTCGGTGCGGGCGCCGCTTCAATGTCCGCAACCATTCCTACCGCCGCGCCCTTAGCGTAGTAAACTTGTGGAAGATAACCACCTTCCTCAATGCCGAGTAGGCGCCCGACATCGAAGCCGCCGGCCCGGGCCACGAGTGCCGCCTTCTCCTTGGCTTTAGCGATCGCCTCGGTGCGCGCCACATTCTCGGCGCTCGCCGGATCATCAAGCGTAAAATTAAGCTGGGAAACGGAGTTGGCACCATTGCTAACCACGCCCGAGAGGACATCGCCGATTAATTTGAAATCACGAATCTTGACCGAAACGGTTTGATTGATAAGGTACCCAACTATGATGGGCGGCGGACAGACGTCACCTGAGCGGTAGATTCGTCCGCAATCGCTCGCCTGATGGCGGGGCTCGAGGTTATAGGCTTCGGTCTTGATGTCTTTAGCATTGATTCCCTTGTCTTTCAAAAACCCGATCGCCTTATTGACCTTGGTGGTATTATCGGTCTGCAATTTGCCGATATCCTTGCCGCCCTCGGTAATGACACTGAAGGTGAATTGGGCGATGTCCGGGACTACCACCGCTTTCCCCTCGCCGCTGACCGCGAAACTGCGGAAGGACGACGGCTCGATGGATTGCGAGTAAGAACGGACGTAACTCCAGGCCGAGTAAGCTAGAACCAAAACGGCAATAATTAAGGCCCAGCCGAGATAATTTTTGGTTTTGTCGCTCATCATAATTGCTAATTTATTTAATATTAATCGGCATCAATGATAACAAAAAAGCACCCCGATGTACATCGGGGTGCCCAGCATTCACCACAAGTGATGCCAGGTGGCCGCATAAAACATTGCCACTACCCCAACCACTAAAAACACTGGCCACCAGTTCACCCGCGGCACGCCCACTCCATCTTGGAGTTTCATCGGACCCACCTCCTTTCTACAATGTCCCTGGCCAATTAAATCATAGCAGATGATTGGGTCAAGGGCGAGCTTCCAAAAAAAGGAAAAGGGGGAATTCTTTGCGCGCCCGGCTCTCGGCGCGAGAGCGCGGTCCCGTCTGACTTGTCTTGTGTGAGACCCATTCCTCAAGCCTAGCGACGGCGAAACCAGCGTTGGCAAGAAGCTTGAAATAATATTGGAGTGGGCAGTGAAAAGAAGTGGTGGTGATTTTCTCTCCCCTGGCGCCCGGGTTCATTTCAATCTCGGTCTTGCTTTCTGATAAATATTGATCGAGGCGGCGATACTGAATCTTGTTTTTCTCGTCCCAGCCCCAAGAACTTTGCTTGGGAATACGGAAAGCGGGGTGGTTGAGAACGAGATAAAAATATCCGTCCGTTTTGAGTACGCGCCGCACTTCAGCGAAAGTCTTTTTTACTTTTTCAATATTCTGCAAAGCCAGCACGCAAATCACTTTATCGTAAATACCGTCAGCGAGCATATCGAGGTGGTCCGCGGACATGACGGAATAATTGATCGCCGTTGGCCCCTTCTGCCGAGCCAGCTTGATCAATTCGGCCGAGACATCCACGCCTGTCACTTTCGCTTTCTCCCCCACCAGAAGCCGCGAGAAATAGCCATTGCCGCAAGCGAGATCGAGAACAACCTCACCGGGCTTAAGCGCCAAAAGGCGCTTCAAATTCGGCCAAATCACCCGCTCTTGATAACTGTGAATAACGAAATGTCATTCCTCGCTCACACCAAACACGCCGTTATCAG
>CAYIMH010000103.1:0-2611 GCA_964364525.1 uncultured Candidatus Saccharibacteria bacterium
TGTGATTGTAGAAAATCGCTCCGTCCTCCGGTATTAAACGCAACATTTCAGTCAGACAATCTCTTTGCCATTTCACATACTCATCGTGTGGCATACAATCATTATGGTGCGTGTAGCCCTTTTGCAGGGCGGCATTTGCCCATTTTCCTCCACGGCCATCTTTCATCCCGTTGCCGGTAGAATTTTTGAGATTATAAGGAGGTGAAGTGATAATCAAATCAACCGAGCCGTCCGGTATTTGCTTCATTACATCTACGGCACTACCGCAGATGATTTTATTAATAAAATCATCCAAAGAACCGATGCCCACAACACGCGGAGCTCCTTTCATCACACGAAGTTTAACCCAAAATAACTCTGACTACAACCCTTCCTCCTTCAATTCCTCAATAAGTTTCTTGGCCTGACGAGAGAGTTTGGTAGGAATAGACACCTTGATCTTGATCATTAGGTCGCCGCGGCGATTGGTAGAGACAGGTACGCCGCGGTCACGAACCCGAAGAATTTCACCGGAAGAAATACCGGCGGGAATTTTAACGGTCAATTCACCATCCAAAGTTTTTATTTTATAGTCGGTACCCAAGAGCGCGTCGGTCAATTTGACGTTCAGATCCATCGTTAAATTAGCGCCATCGCGGCGGAAAGTCGGGTGCTTATCGACATGAATACGGATATAGAGATCGCCAGCCACGCCATGCGACACCGCCTCACCTTGATTACTCATCCGGATCATTTCGCCATCCTCGATTCCGACCGGGATCTTGATCTGTATTTCTTCCGTCTTCTTCAGCGTGCCGTGACCAGCGCAAACACCGCAACGCTTCTCGGGCACCTTACCACTGCCACGACAAGTGTCGCAGACACTAGCGGTGGTGAAAGTGCCAAGGAAGGAGCGGCGGGTCTCGTTCAATTTGCCCTGACCATTGCAGGTGGCGCAGGTCTTGAGGGCGCTCCCCTTCTCGGCGCCAGCGCCAGCACAAGCATCGCAGACTCCGATTTTATTGATCAAAACATTTCGCTCGGTGCCAAAAACAGAGTCGGCAAAAGGAATCTGAATATCCACCGAGATATCCCGCCCGCGCCGCGCGCCGGACGAGCGACCACCGGCCGAGCGACCAAAAAAATCACCAAAGATGTCGCCGAGATCGAAGGAAAAGCCTCCCGCGCCCGCAGAATCGCCGTTGAAATTGCTGAAATCCCAACCCGCGGCTGACTCGCCCTGGGCAGAAAAGCCTCCCATATTAGCGTTACCAAACTGATCATATTGCGCGCGCTTACGATCATCGGTCAGGATTTGATAGGCTTCATTGGCCTCCTTAAATCTGGCCTCGTCGCCACCCTTCTTGTCGGGATGATATTTGTGGGCCAGCTTGTGGAAAGCGCGCTTAATATCATCCTTGGAAGCGCTGCGGTCTATCCCCAAGATGTCGTAATAATCTTTGGCCATTATTTAGTTTCCGCGTCGCGCACCTTTTCCTCTCCGCCCTCATCTTTCTTTGGTTCATCTGATTTGGCCTGATTCTGGCTGGCTTGATTCATCGCTTGGCCGATTTTCTGCATACTCGTGGAGAGCGCTTCGGTCGCTTTTTTGATCGCTTCGACACTCGAGGAAGCATCGTCGCGGACCTTCTTCAATTCCGCCATCTTCTCTTCCACCTCCTTCTTAATTTCAGCAGAAATCTTGGCGTCCGCGTCCTTCAGACTCTTCTCCGCGGTATAAATAAGTTGCTCGGCCAGATTCCGCGCCTCCACCGACTCTTTTTTCTTCTTATCTTCCTCGGCGTGGAGCTCGGCGTCTTTCTTCATCTTTTCAATCTCCTGCTCGGTCAACGAGGAGCGCGCCTCAATCTTAATCGACTGCTCTTTACCGGAAGCCTTGTCCTTGGCCCGGACCGAGAGGATGCCGTTGGCGTCAATATCGAAGGCGACTTCCACCTGCGGCATACCGCGCGGCGCCGGCGGGATCCCGTCCAAAATGAAGCGGCCCAGCGACTTATTATCCACCGCCATTTGTCGCTCACCTTGGATAACGTGGATCTCCACCGAGGTCTGATTATCGATCGCCGTGGAGAAAATCTGACTCCGCGAGGCCGGAATAGTGGTATTGCGATCAATCAATTTGGTCGCCACCCCGCCCATCGTCTCGATACCTAGGGAGAGCGGGATAACGTCGAGCAGGAGTACGTCCTTGACATCGCCCTGGAAGATACCGGCCTGGATCGCCGCGCCCACCGCCACCACTTCATCCGGATTGATGGAACGATTAGGTTCTTTGCCAAAGAATTTCTTCACCGCCTCAACGATCGCGGGCATACGTGTCTGGCCACCCACCAAGATGATCTCGTCAATATCGTTATTCTGATAACCCGAGGCTTCCATCGCCCGCTTAGTAATTTCGATCGAACGATCAACGAATTCGCGAGCAATGTCTTCCAGTTTGGCGCGAGTCATCTTCAAGAGTAAGTGGCGCGGTCCGGAAGCGTCGGAGGTAATGAAGGGAATATTAATCTCCGATTCCATCGTCGTCGAGAGCTCGTGCTTAGCCTTCTCCGCGGCCTCCTTCAAACGCTGAAGCGCCAATTCGTCGCGGGTGACATCAATACCGCTCTCC
>CAYIMH010000104.1:0-2587 GCA_964364525.1 uncultured Candidatus Saccharibacteria bacterium
GCGTCTTCATCTTTTTCGGCGTGAGCTGGCGGCGGCGGCGGTCGAGTTGGCTGTTGGTGGGCATAATGATGCGAAGCGGTTGAGATTCTAACGGTTCTGGCGAAGCGTGTCAATGGCGAGGAGTATTATCAAAAGCCGCTACTGGAGCGACGATAAAACGAATAAAACCTCAATCACTATACCATCACCCCCGTCGATCCGTCAAACATTTAACAGCCGCCCACCCCTACAGGAGAGCGCCGAGGCCGACCGCTCGCAAGACAAGTGATATTCCGCCGACGATGTAGGCGCTCAACAATCCCCCGCCCAATACCAACAGGAACAAGAGCAGGAACATTCCGTACTGACGCAAGGTCCGCACCAGCGGGTTTTCCGGTCCCAACCAAGCCTCCAAGATATGTGAGCCGTCGAGCGGCGAAATGGGGATGAGGTTAAACACCGCTAAGGCGGCATTGAGCATGACCAGGGTCTGCAAGAACAGCAGCAGCAGATTGCCCTTCGGCAGTCCCGCGCCAGCGTAGAGCAGAAAATAACCGGCGGCCGTGGCAATAATCAGGTTGGAAATCGGGCCGGCGATGGCCACTAACAGCGGCCCCCAGCGGCGGCTCCGTAGATTATACGGATTATACGGCGCCGGCCGGCCCCAACCGATGCCGGCTACCACGATGGCAATCGTCCCCCACGGGTCGAGGTGCCGGAGCGGATTAAGCGTCAGTCGTCCCAGCGCCTTGCCCGTCTGATCGCCTTGGAGGTAGGCACTCAAGACATGGGAAAATTCGTGGACGCCGATCGACACCGCCAGGGCGATGAAGCCGACGATGAAAGCCGGCGGATTAGAGAACAGGGTGCTGAGGGTGAACATGAGATGAATATTGCTTAGTTTAATCTAATATCGCGTGTATGTCAGGCCCTAATCGTTGGTGCCTCGACCCTGAATCGGGGTAGTGACCATAACGCTAAGGCATAAAGCACGGCCACCACGATGACGAGTGTTTGGTACCCGATAATAAGCGAGGTGTATTCCAGCACTCCGCCGACCATGGCTCCAATCAGGTTGGCCGCCATCGCGTCCGTTGAGGAATCGCTGGCTCGTAAACGCGAAGCAAAGATGCAATTCGCCAGAAAGATTGGCAGAAATGCAATTACGACCGCCATCATAAATCGCGGCACCACCGCATAACTCAGCAACCACGCTTCCGGTACAACCCAGGCAATTGCCAGTGAGGCGGAGAGCGCGAGGTACCAAGGCAGATATCGTTTGATGGTTAATCGCCGCGCCAAGGTAACGGTCAGGAAGACGACCATCAAGATGCCGCCGAAAACCAGCGCGTTGACAAACCACGTGGTTCCGAACAAGAGCGCAAAGTGAACTACGTTTTTTGTTTCTAGGGCCATGAACGCCGCGCCCATCCAAAAAAGATCGGCGTAGGGAGATAAACGACGCCAAGTACCGCCGGTTAGGCGTACTGAAAAAAACGACACGAGTAAGATGCCGGCAATCGCCAACAGATAAAATTTTGGAATTGATCGATAATGGAGGTACAGGAATGGATAGGTATCTGCCACCGGTTTGATTGAAGCTTCAGTTGCCACCCACGTCTCCGGACACGTCACCGGGCGATCAGGTTTCGCGACCGAAAGTACAGCGAAGTTATCTCCTTGACCCTTGGTCTCAACGCACGGCGCCCGATGAAAGACCTGGTTCATGGTGGCTTCCAGCCGATCAATCAGCCACGGTTGGCGATAATAATTGTACATCGAGAACATCCCGCCCGGTTGAAGATGGCGAGCGACCGTGGCCACCGCTTCTTTAGTGAACATGTAACTTTCGAGGCGCAGTGACGACTGGCCAGCCACGAGCGTCAGTGAATCCGGGAGGGCAAAAATAATCAAGTCATACATTTCTTTCGTTCGTTCCAAATATGAACGACCGTCGTTGATATAGAGACTGACGCGAGAATCATCGTACGGACGATCAGGGTTTTTTTCCCGACCCAGCCGCGCGAGCACCGGATCAATCTCCACTGCATCAACATGCTCCACGCCTTGATTTAGAGCAACGGCCACATCTGTTCCGGTACCGGCCCCGATAATTAAGACCTTCTTCGGCGGCATCGCGCCGTAGCGTTGATAAGGAATGGTGTAAAACGATTCGTATTGGCGTAGCAAAGCTAGCGGAGTGATCTGCTGATGCGGTATGCCATTAACTAAAAACAGCGTCGTGTCTTGGTCAATGCTCTGATCGTGATGCGTTTTGGTAGTGATTTTGTAGTACGGTGACCACTGGGTATTTGATTGGAGCGACTCAAGGCCGAGAAATCCAACTATGGCCAGAATCGGCACCACCATCAATCGACGTTGCGGTCTGGTAGCGAGTATCAGCAAACAGCCGCCGACAATCGCTCCCCACACGAATGGGGGCCAACCAAGAAAGGAAATACTGCTGAACACCGCGATACCAGCCAAACTCCCTAGCAAGTCCAATCGATACGCTTGGAGCGACGGTAATTGGGAAAATGCCTGAGCCAGCGTTTGTGCCAAGGTGGCAAATATCGCGGCCACGCAGACAAAAATAAATGGCAGTATT
>CAYIMH010000105.1:0-2569 GCA_964364525.1 uncultured Candidatus Saccharibacteria bacterium
ATCGTCGGTCGGAGGCGGCATTGGCGAGAAGCCTTCCGATGGAGGGTAATCCCCCGGAGACGGCATCATCTCACCTCGCGCCTGCCATTCCTGCTCTACCTGTTCGCGAATCCGGTTCTCTTCGCCCTGAAAAATTTCTCGTCTGACCCCTTCAGTGCTGGCATCAAAGGGGGCTCCTGGCGGCCGGTGATCCCCCTCCGGCGGTCGCTCCTCCATCTCTCCGCCGCTTGAGCCGAAATTTTGCTGGAAACAGCCACGCATTTTCTCCTCCAGCTCTGGCCCAGGCGGCCCTTGCAAATTATCAAGGTTAATGCCCCGTGCCTCCAAGCAAGACTTCACTTCCGGTGGCGGCGAGAAGCGGCCGCCGGACGGCCCGCTAAACTCTTCCGAGCCTCGTAATTTTTCAAAACAGGTCTGCATTTTGTCACCCAGCTCGCGGCTCGGCGGCTTGGTGCCGGTCCGGATTTGATCAAGCACTTCCGCACCAACGGTATTTTTCAAACATTCGGCCAGTTCCGGCGGCGCCTGGTTGAGGGCGTCCATCATTTGCTTCTTCCCCTCCTCCATTCGCCCCCGCTCCTCGGGTTTAATCAGATCATGCTCGAGCGCGAAGTTCATACATTCTTCCTCATGGTCTTGGCAATAGGCATCGCATTCTTCCTTGCCGCGACAGCCGCCCGGCCCCTGACCGCCGATCTTGCGGGCCATAGCCGCTTCCTCGGGCGTCATGAAGCCGGCCGCCTCGGCAAAAGTCAGACATTCTTCCCAGTGGCCCTCGTCGGAGCAATAAGCATCGCAGTCGGTCTTATTGCGACAGGGCGGTGGCTTGATCCCTTTCCGCACCGCCGTCAGCATTTTCTCCGCTTCCTGCATTTCGGTCTCGTCCATCAACCCCGCCGCTTTGGCGAAAGTCAGACATTCTTCCAGATGATTGACATCGGAACAATAATCGTCGCATTTCTTCTTGCCACCGCAGGGCGGGGGTTTAATCCCCTGCTTGATTGCCGCCTGTACCTTCCTGGCCTCCTGCAATTCGGCACCGTCCATCAAACCATGCTGTTCAGCAAAAGCGACGCACTCGTCAATGTGAGCAACGTCGTCGCAATAAGTTTCGCATTGATTTTTATCAGTACAGCCACCGGGCCCCTTATCCTTCAGCACCGCCTCGGCCGCCCGGATCTCGGCCTCGCTCATCAGTTGATTCTTCTTGGCAAAATCCAAACAGGTCGTGGCGTTCTCCGGCTCATCGCAGAAGGTTTTGCAAGCCACCTGATCCGCGCAATTACCCAGCTCCGGCACCGGATAATTGACGTCCGCCAGAGCATAAGCGCCAGCCGCCATCAAACCGGCTACTATGATAGTCCAAATGGTATTTTTCATCTTCATGTTAATGATTATTCAAACGGATTAGTCCTAATGGAGCGATAGGGATTGGTTCTGGCCGTGGGGTTGACCGTCGGCATCTCCCCGAACGGCGAAGCACCAACCGCTGATGCCGGGTTAGCTGGAGTTGTCACCTCCGGTGCCGCCAGCGGCTCTGGCTCGGCTGGCCGCGGCGCGCGGCGTCCCCAGATGATCGCGACGATAATAATCAGGACAATAATCACACCGATCAAAATAAAATTTTCTTTTTTCATATCAATAATCATACCACCTCAACCATAGTGAACAAGTGTACGAATTCGACAAAATTGTTTTTGGTGGTAGGCTAAAGATAGAAAGAGGTTGTTTAGTGAACGTTACCAGTGTAACATCTGTGGCACTGGCATCTTCAAAAAAGACGGCGTTCCCTTGGGCCTTGAGTACGTTCTTGATTGACCAACTACCAGCCCCCACTTGGACACTCGGTGTCCAAGTGGGGTTTTTCATATCTCAATATCCTCTAGCCACTCGATTTTAAGTAAATCTCCCGTCGGGTTCAGGTAGACAGAGATGGCGTCCACCTGCCAATCAATTTCGTCATCAAGGTCTTTGGCTAAAATATAAGTCTCGATGATCCGACGTAAACGTTTCCGCTTCCATGGATGGATATTGTCTTCGGGCTCATAATCCTCCTCCCCCTCTTGCCCCAAGAGGGGGCTGGGGGGTGTTATTGTTTCGCGTGTAACAGTCTTAACTTCAACGAAGCGCAGGTCATTCCCTTTTTGGACAATTAGGTCCAATTCACCCCACGGTTTGCGATAATTACGATCAATAATCTGGAAACCTTGCCGACCTAGATGGTCTGCGGCAATGTCTTCCCCTCTCCGACCGATAATTTGTTTCTTAAGAAACATAGTGGCTTTTAGCTAACGGACAAAAATAGAAAGAGTGATTTCTAAAGGCTATTTTATATAAAGACATAAAGAACATTGTTTAGGACTTGTCCCTTTATGCACAGTATCCCCAGACTTATCCACAGTTTTACCCGCCGCGATCTATGCTCTCGGAGGGATTCTCGACTACCGTCGCTGGTACTTTTCGGCCTTCGGCAACGAAAAGTCTTTCGAATTCCTCACGCAAGCCAAGCAGTTGGCTTGCTCTCGATGCTCTCGGAGGGATTCGAACCCCCAACGACAGGTCCGAAGAC
>CAYIMH010000106.1:0-2528 GCA_964364525.1 uncultured Candidatus Saccharibacteria bacterium
CTATCCGCCGAATTGTGGCATCATTGATTTCGGCGGTAAGAAATTAGATCTCTACGAGTTTTTCGTCGAGTCAGAAGTCAGTTACGATTGGCTTCCGCAGTTGAAACGATATTGTGACCAAAAGGGGATTATTTTCCTCGCTACCCCATTTGATGAAGAAAGCGCCGATGCGATGGAAAAGGCCGACGCTCAGGCGTATAAAATTGCTTCGTCGGAACTCAATCATATCCCGCTCTTACGTCAGGTGGCACGCAAACAAAAACCGATGATTATGTCGGAAGGATTGAGTACCATGCGAGACATTGCCGAAGCCGTCGAGACCGTGCGGGGGGAGGGGAATGAACAAGTTACCATTCTCCACTGCGTCTCTGACTATCCGGCACCGCCCGAAGAATACAATCTCAATGTTCTGCAAACTATCAAACGAGCATTTGGGGTGATAGTGGGCGTTTCCGATCACACCCTTGACCCGGTGCTAATCCCGACCCTGGCAGTAGCTGGTGGAGCGCGGGTTGTAGAAAAACATTTTACTCTTAGTAAAAAATTGAACGGCGCTGATCATATTTATGCTCTCGAACCAGACGAGTTGGCCCTAATGGTAAAAAAAATTCGTGAAATAGAAAGCTTTTCAGACCGGAGAAAAGAGGCCTATCTGGCTAAATACCCCGTTATCATGGGAGGATACGAGAAAATTATTGCTCCCTGTGAAAGAAAAATCTATCCCGGGGACAAACGGTGGATTTTCAGTATTCGACCGATCAGGAAAGGCGAAAAATTTTCTAGGAAAAATATCGCTGTTCTGCGGGCAGAAAGATTTCTTAAACCCGGCCTTCACCCCCGGCTCTTCGAAGTTTTTTTGGGAGCAAAATGTCAGCGGGATGTTAATCAATATCAAGGTTTGCAATGGCAACATCTTCTGGCTTGAGCAATAGAGAACATTGGGAAGCTCTCCACCGCCAAAGCCGCTTCCTCCCTCGTTATCCGCATGAACGGGTAATTCAGTTTGTCTTTGCCTATTTTCCGCGCGCTCGAGCGCGCTCGACGGCCATTTTGGATCACGGTTGTGGCGGTGGCCGGCACTTGGTTTTTTTGGCCGAAAACGGCTATCGGACATTCGGGGTTGATATTTCCGAATCCGGGCTGCGGGCCGCCCGAAGATTCCTTAAACGACGGGGGTTAAAAGCGGTATTGAATCGGATCGGTGACGACGACGAATTGCCTTATCCGGATAATTATTTTGACGGGGTTGTTTCTTTTGGCGTTTTATACTATCTTTCCAACGAACAGATCAGTGTGACAATAGGGGAGTTATTCCGGGTACTGAAGCCAAATGGCCGTCTGTTGGCGGTCGTTCGTTCCCGCCGAGATCACCGACGAACGATCTCTCGACCAACCAACGGCGATGAGGGGATGGCCATGCATTTTTTCACTGAATCAGAAATTAAGAAATGGTTTAAAGATTTTAAAGATTTATCAATCGACATTATGAACGCGACCCACGATAACAAAGAGTTTCTCGATGCCGATTTTATTATCACGGCTCAAAAATGATTCCTCTGACCGCCCAATATTCTGATCAGATTCTCCGGAAAAAATTTGCTACGATCGTGGCGAAATATCCTTTTGACCGACGGATTTATATTAACGCTTTCACCAAACTTTTTTGTGCTCGTTACCAGCTGGCCGATGGTCTCTGCGTCAGTTCGGGAACCAACGCCTTAATTATGACGCTCCAGGCCCTGCGAATAAAATCTGGCGACGCAGTCCTTGTCCCAGCTTATACCTGCAAAGCAATTCTGGATGCCCTGGTTCTTCTTCAGCTTCGGCCGGTTTTTGCTGACAATTATCTTGATTATAAAAATTCAGACTTTAATCTCGACGAGGTTGATGTGAAAAAACAGCTAACAACGGCGAAAGTGAAAGCGATAATTCTTCCCTATATGTTCGGTAAAATTCATCGTTACCAGACTTTATTTAGCTTGAATATTCCAATCATTGAAGACGTGACCCTCGCTCTCGGTGTTTCGTTGCCGCCTCTTCCCGGCGACCGGCGACGGATTGTCGTTGCTTCTTTCTTTACCACCAAGGTAATTTCAGCTGTGGAAGGAGGGATTATCGCCACCGATGACTTAGTTCTAATGGAGCAATTGCGGCGAATCAGTAACGTTGACGAAACCAATCGGCAGGAACGAAGAAAAAAGGCAACCGAGATTCATTACGAGTTGGCTTTCAGTTTCCGACCGAGCGAGTTGGATTTTGTCTGGGGTCTTCTTCAGTTTGAACAGCTTGATCACTTTATCGCCGAACGTCAGCGTCTGGCCCGTCATTACATTAAAAATCTGAATGCTGATTTTTATGATTTACCCGATTTCGACGACCAGAATATTTATTTTCGGTTTATGGTTGGTTTGCGGCGAGGGGGGGTTGTTAACATATTGTCTTGGCTGGCGGAACAGGGGATTGAGGGCGGCCGAGGAGTCTATCCATTATTGACTACTTATTTTGGTGCTCAACGTCGATGGCTTCCT
>CAYIMH010000107.1:0-2526 GCA_964364525.1 uncultured Candidatus Saccharibacteria bacterium
TTCTTTGTTTGGTTACAATCAGGCCGGTTTAAAAATGTGCTCTTAGCTTTCGGTGCTTCGCTGTCAGTCCTTATCGTATTCTGGTCGCTTTTCGCTCGGCTTGATTGGGAACCGGCATTATATGGCGTGGTTGCGATGGTCGGATTTTCTCCTTTTTCAGCAAGCGGAGAGGCTCTGACATTCTGGTCTTCAGTCTTCAACGAGAGCCGTCTAAAGCTGGTGCTTAACGTCCTCACAACCTACTACCCGATGTTCGTCATCTTGGCGGCAGGAATCATCATTTTACTTAAAGATTATCACCACAAGGCCAGTCGGCTTTGGAAAGAGCAGACAGTGACGATTTTTTTGATTGTTGCGACGGGGCTCATTTTTATCACCCATTTTTTCTTGGGCCCGACGTATCATAAGATGTATTCGCTCTACTTCATCCCGTTCCTAATCATTGCCATAGGCTACTTACTCCCACTTTTTTATCGGGGGGGCCAGCGGACGATTTACACCGCCCTGTTTGTCGCAATGTTTGCTCTCACCCCGATCTCCGTCGCTTTATCAGGCAATGACACTATTTTCTTTAACCGCTGGGACTATCAAGCCACCGATTTGAACCGGATTAAGCGCGGCGGCGATTATCTTGCCTCGTTGTCTACGGCCAGTGATTTGATTTTGACGATTGATAATCCAGACCATGTCTTTCTTGCCAGCCGCCTGATGGTCCCGGAACGGATCAACCGCCACGATACCTACACTGATTCGACAGACGAAAAATTGCTGACCCGTTTCAACCGCTATAACACGGAGATGTTTTTGAGCTGGCTGAAGGGGGATGCGGATTTATTTTTGATGCAGAAGGGCACCATGGAAGCACGGTTGGAGCCAATCGCTGGTAACCACGTCGATCTGCCGAGCGAAGTCCGGTCCATCTTAGAGGACGATTATCGCCTCGCTGGCACGATTCGCGGCGTCTATCCGCTCAAGGAAAGGCGAAGCGATGTTTTAGAAATCTATCGCCATGTCAAATAAAATATCAATTATTGTTCCGGTCTACAACGAAGTTGCTTCGGTCGGCAAGCTTCACGCCGAAATTGTATCGGCGCTTAGTTTGCTCGGCGAATCAGGAGAGATTATTTTTGTTGACGATGGCTCTGACGACGGCACATACGAGAAGCTCATCACTCTCTCGCCGATCAAAGTTGTTCGTTTGCGAAAAAATTTCGGCCAAACAGCGGCCTTGGACGCTGGCATCAAGGCGTCTTGTGGCGATTATTTGGTGATGCTCGATGGGGATGGCCAGAATGACCCGGGCGATATTCCCAGGCTAGTAGGCGAACTGGAGCGTCGTGGCCTGGATGTGGTGTCGGGGTGGCGGAAAAATCGTCGTGACCCGTTTTTTAAAAAACTGTCTTCTCGTCTAGCGGCGCTAGTTCGCAGGCTTCTTATCGATGATGGTATTCACGATAGTGGTTGTACACTAAAGGTGTATCGTCGTGAATGTTTTGCTCACGTGGAATTGGTGGGGGAGATGCACCGTTTTATCCCGGCCCTTCTTAAGATTAAGGGTTTTACTGTTGGTGAGCTACGGGTCAATCATCGACCGCGGCAGGCCGGACAAACAAAATATAATTGGGCGAGGGGGCTGAAGGGGATCCTCGACATGTTTTCGGTTTGGTTTTGGACTAAATATGCGAGTCGCCCCCTACATCTCTTCGGCAGTATTGGCGTCTCATTTATAATTTTATCTATAGCTCTGGGGGCCCTGGCCGTCTATCAGAAGGTCTCTCTGGGCCAAGATTTATCTGACACGGTGCTTACCACCATTGCCTTCTTTGTTTTTTTGGTTGGTCTTCAGTTTTTTGTTTTTGGTTTGCTCGGCGATATCGTCCTTAAAACTTATTTTGCCGCCACTGCCGATCGGCGTTATGATATTAAGGAAACGGCGGAAAATCATGAGAATTCTCGTCCTTAATTACGAATTTCCGCCGCTCGGTGGGGGGGCTAGTCCAGTTTCTTACGAATTAACGGAAGAATTTGTTAAGGCGGGGCATGAAGTAGATGTGGTGACGATGGGATTCAGAGGGTTGCCGAAGTTGGAGGTGGTTAATAAAAATTTCCGTATTCACCGCGTCTCTTGCTGGCGGTCTAAAAAAGAGATTTGCCATCCTTGGGAGCAATTGACTTATCTGGTCTCGGCTTATTTTTATTGTCGGCGACTGCTTAAGCGTCAAACTTACGGGGTTTGTCACGCCCATTTCATTATTCCCACCGGTATTTTGGCTCGCCGACTCAAGAAAGATTTTGCCCTTCCTTACATTGTGACCAGTCACGGGAGTGATGTTTTGGGGCATAATCCCCGTTTCCGCCATCTTTATTGTTTATTACGCCAGCCCTGGCGGGGGGTTTTGGTTGAGGCCCGATGGATCACCGCGCCGTCGGAATTTTTGCGGGACAAAATTTTGGCCACTTTTCCCGATTTACCGCCGGCGAAGGTTAAAGTAATTTCTCATGGCATTCATCTTGGGGAGTTTGTTT
>CAYIMH010000108.1:0-2524 GCA_964364525.1 uncultured Candidatus Saccharibacteria bacterium
AGTGAGTTGGGCGGTGGGAATTGGCGGTGACTGTTTAATTGGGAGCGATTTTGCCGATTGGTTGATGGCGCTCGAAGCTGACACCGAGACACGAGTGACCATTATTTTCGGTGAGCTTGGCGGTGCTTACGAGGAAAGGGTGGCTCAAGCGATTAAAGCCAGTTTGATTAAAAAACCAGTCATCGCTTTTGTGGCTGGAGACTTTGCCGCCCGCCTGCCGAGCGGCGTCCAGTTTGGCCACGCCGGCGCTTTGTTGGAAGGCGGGCGGGGTCGACCGGCGGCCAAGCGAGCGGCACTGGCGGCAGCGGGTGCTCTCGTGGCCACCAAGTTTGACGAACTGATTAAATTGGTCGAGCAAGCGGCACCGCGCTAGAATTAATTTTATGGTTCTATTGGTTGAACATCAGGATAATGAGCCACGGTTTGGTGGCGAGTCTCATTTGGCGTTGAGCGGTCGCGTTTCTTTTGCCGAGTTGATCTTTCGTCTTCTCGCCGAGCGGTCGCCTGCTCCCCGCGAATTGAAAATTTTTGAGTTAATCCTCAATCTCTCGATTGACCACGGGCCGGAGACGCCATCGGCTCGAGCCACCATTGCCGCGGCCGAAATCGGCCGGCCGATTGGTTGGGCGGTCGGCGCCGGTGTCGGCCAAATTAACAGTCAGCATGGCGGTGCGCAGACGCTTTGCCTGCCGTTGCTTTACCGGATGTCGCGTGAGCGAGTCTCGGCAGTTGAGATTGTGAGCGAGTATTTAAGATTAGGTAATCGCTTGCCCGGTTTTGGCCATCGTCTGTATCGCGGGAGCGACCCGCGAGCCGATTTGATTCTCGCCGTTCTAGCTCGTGAGGGCTTGGGCGGTGAGTTCATTGCCGCCGCGCGCGAGCTCGCGGCCGAGCTTGCGCGCCAAACCGGCAAAAAATTACCACTCAACGTCGATGGGGCGATTGCCGTGGCATTTGGCGCCTTCGGTTGGCCGACCGCGCTCGGTGAAGCAGTTTTTATCATCGCTCGCACACCTGGTCTCTGCGGCCAGTATCTAAATCACAGCAACAGATCGATCCATGAACCACCAACTCATCTATAACTTACTTGAACAACAGGCTGGTTCCGCGGCGAGGGAATTGTTCCAAAGACTTATCTCCCAGTCTTTGCCCGAGACGGTTGATGTGGTCGTTGTTCTTCAGGGCGATCAACTTGATCGTTTGCCCAAAGCGGCGGAATTACAGCGACGTTTTCAAGTTCCAGTTTTGCTGATTGGGAACGACGATTTTACCGGGCCAGGAAAAAGGGAAGAGGAAGAGCTGGATTTCCGTCTTCGGGAATGGTTGCCGGTTTTTGCTAAGGCCGGCGTGCCAGAAGAAATGGTCGTGATTGCTGACCAAGCTTTTAACACCAAAGAACAAGCCGAAGGCATCTGCGAAGTGGCCCAAAAACAACATTGGTATTCGTTCGTGGTGGTTACTTCCCCTTATCATATTCTTCGGGCCTTTCTTTCGGTGATTCAGGTTGCCAGTCGGCAATCTTTTTCTGGTAAAATCTTTATGCGGGCCGCCGATTTACCATGGGATCAGCTGCCGGCCGGGAAAACTAAAACTGCTCGGGAGTTATTGGTGTCGGAACTTGACAAGATAAAAAAATATCGGAGCGACATTGCTAACTACGAAGAGGGTCTTGCTTTCTTGGCAACTTATGCTAAACTAGTCCAATGATGGAGACGAAACAACAAGTTTTTTGGAAATCAAGTTTCGGCAAGAAATATACCGACCGGTCTACTCTCACCCCCGCCGAAGTCAACAAACTTTATCGATCGGTAAACGGAGTTACTCGTTCGGCGGTCAATAAAAATTTTATCGGCCGTTTAAAATTGGACTCTATTCTTGAAGTTGGTTGCAATGTGGGTAATATTTTACGGCTACTCCATAAAGAAGGTCAAGCCAAGTTTTTTTACGGCGTGGAGATTCAGCCTTATGCGGTGCAGAAAGCCCACCGCTTATCACCCAAACTAAACATTATTGAAGGTAGCGCCCTAGACCTCCCGTTTAAGGATGCTTACTTTGATTTAGTCTATACCTCCGGTGTTTTAATGCACATTCATCCTAGGGACATCAAGACCGTCCTCCGGGAGATTTATCGGGCGTCTAAAAAATATATTTGGGGGTTTGAATCCTACGCGGACGGCTACGAGGAGACGGAATACCGCGGCCGCAGCAATTGCTTTTGGAAAGCCAATTTCGCCCAGATGTATCAAGATTTGTTTCCCGATCTGAAGTTGGTAAAGAAGGCGAACTATCTCTATAAAGGGCAGTTGGATAAGGTGGACCAAGTTTTTTTATTGGCCAAAAAATGAAAAAAATTAAAATTGGCAAACGCATTATCGGCGACGATTATCCAACCCTCATTGTCGCTGAGGCGGGGAGTAATCATGACGGTAAATTGGAGCAGGCGTTTAGGTTGGTAGATGTCGCCGCGGCGGTGGGCGCCGATGCGGTCAAATTTCAAATTTTCAAGGCGGATAAACTCTATCCG
>CAYIMH010000109.1:0-2479 GCA_964364525.1 uncultured Candidatus Saccharibacteria bacterium
GGGATACGTGAAGGCTGGGGCGAATTCGACGGAGGTGTCGGGATTGCCACGGACATTTGCCTGCCAATATACCTCATTGCCTGTTACCGGATCATAAAACTGGTTGCTTGTTCCTCGTCCGACAACGCTCCTTTGGACACTGCGAAAATCAAAACCGCGCAGCTGATCAGAAGGGATATTACTGGCAGTTTGTAGACAATAGGGAGCATTAATTATCCCGGGAACTTGAGGCAAACAGATCAACTTAAGGATATTTGACCCAATTAAGTCATCCCCGATTAATTTTCCATCATGTTTTATTTGTCCACAAAAGAATGGGGACTGGGGCTTGTTACTGAAAAAATCAAGGATGGTGGCAAAGGGGGCATCACCGACCCCCGCTCCAAAACATTGTGAAGTAAAAACAGCCGCCTTAGGCCCAATTTTACTGTATAAACTGTTACCCAGAGAAATTGTGCATCGATTAGTAAGTGGGGCACTGGCAGAACAACCAATATCTTCCCCAGTGCCACAACCAAGAACACTTCCGCTATCATCCTGATAGCAATAAGAGGGATTTGGTTGTGGGGCGTCACAGTCAAGTTTGTCAGTCAGATACCCAAGACTCTGTGAGAAATTTTTTACAATCTGACAACAAGAAGGCCGACCCAGAAAGGGGGCGTCTGGTAGACAAATAGCGTTAATGTGTCCGCTCTCTGAACCATGGCCATCCCAGATAATCGTTTTGGCACTTTTGAGATTAGTAATGAGGTTATCCAAAGAGCAACTGGTGCCCGTGAGACCACTACAATCAATTTCTTTAAGCTGATAACCAAGGTCTTTTCGTAATTTCTGACCAATGACATTCAGTGAGGCAATATCATAACTATTGGATTGATCCGGCCCCCCCTTAATAGCCAACACCTCTTTATTACACGGCGTTACCACTGGATCGTTTGGCTCACGACAATCATTACCGGTTGGCAAAGCAGGTGCTGGTATCAAAGGAGCTTTGATGCTGGGAGTCGAGGGTTTTCTGATCGTGGGGGGAGCCAATTGGGCTAAGCCGAAACGTTCACCAGACGGCAGAGGAGGTGAGGGGAGAATGAGGAGAAGCAAGAAGAAAGCCAGAGCCGTTAAAGCAATCACCAGAGTGCTCGTAGAGTTAGAAGTCACTGGTGACATTATATGTCTACTGATGTGGTTGATCAAACGTGGCCAGTGAATAAGTGGAAGAGGAAGAAAACTAGACGGCTGATAAAATTAGTGTTGGTAATCAAGATCACCACCAGAACAAGGAGAATAAGTTGGTGGCGCAAGAGCCATTCCTCAACGTGGCGATAACGTGGCGGAATGAGGGCGAAGAAAATTTTCGAGCCGTCGAGCGGCGGGATAGGGATGAGATTGAAGATCGCGAGCATTAGGTTGACCATGATGATCATGCTGATCAGAACCTGGGCCGAGGCGGGTAGACCGACAACGAAGCGAAGCAAGAGGCTGAAGCAGGCGGCGATGAGGAGATTGGCGGCGGGGCCAGCGGCGGCGACATAGGCCGGGCCCCCGACACCAGCGCGGAGATTATAAGGATTATAGGGCATCGGCTTGGCCCAGCCGAAGACGATTCCGCCCATAAGCACAAGGAGTGCTGGCAAGAGCACTGAGCCGAACCAGTCGAGATGCTTGAGCGGATTTAAGGTCAGGCGGCCAGCATAACGCGCGGTCGGATCGCCTAGAAAATCAGCCACCTGGCCATGAGCTACCTCGTGCAGAACTACCGACATAATTAAAATAATAATGAGAAAAACGGTCTCCATTGGCAATTATTTAAAAGCATGATAGCATAGCTGATTATGAAAAGCTGTGCGACCTGTCAGAAAAGCAGTCTAAACGGCGGCGGTTACTCCAATCGCGTCCGCGCCACCAAGTTCAACCCGACCGGCCATCGGCGCCGTCAGGTTAATCTTCAGTGGGCGGCCATGCCACAAGGCGGCCGGGTAATGATCTGTGCTAAATGCCTCAAGGGTAGTAAGCATCTGGTTGGAACGCGCCAATGAGTAGCCGGCCAGAATAAACAAAGACAAAAAAACCTGCTGACGCGTCAGACGCCAGCAGGTAACATACGAATCCGAATCAGACAGCGACGCGACCGGCAACAGCCATCCGTTGTCGCCTCCATGGAACTGGACTGATGCCGTTCTGCTTCAAATGTTTGATCTCGATTTCCCTTCGCAGGTACAGGGCGATTTTCGCCCCCAAAGCCCAGATATCGGCCGGGCGCTGGAGTAGGCCCTCAACAAAGAGGATATCCGCTCTGAACCGCGCTTTGGGGTAAGTGCAAACATCGATCGTCACCCGTCTCCGCCTGTCCATTACGTCGCAGAGATTGCGAGGGTTGCCGTAGAAAATTAGACAATCGATACCGCCGTCGGCATCCAGAGACAAGCCCAGAGAAACATAGAGGCCAATCTGTTGACGCTTATCGCGATTAGCCGAGAAAGCT
>CAYIMH010000110.1:0-2453 GCA_964364525.1 uncultured Candidatus Saccharibacteria bacterium
AGCCGTCTGCATTGTATCAAAAAACTGGGGGTTGGAGCATTTCATTATTCACAGTATACAGGAATTGGTGAGTAAATCAGCATCCTATCGCGGCGTAGAGGTACTCGTTTATAGCGGCTCTATCCAAATGTTTGTAATGGGCGATTCGACGACATTGACGAATATTAATTTTCCTATTAGTAACGTGGATACAATTAATTGGTGGCATATTGTCGCTGTTCAGGAGGGAGAGGGTGGTAAGCCAATGAGACTGTATCTTAACGGTCAACTTAAAGCCCAAGGAACCACCCCAGCTACCATCAGTAATCAGCCGAATCTGTATTTTGGATATTGGAATGCTCGCGGCGCGCGGTATTTTAATGGATATCTTGACGACATTCGTCTCTACGGCCAAGGCTTGTCGTTGGCACAGATTCAGGACCTGTATCTGGCTGGCGCGGAACGTATCCGGCTCGCGTCCTCGGCTCACTCGTTATAGATTGCCATTGTTTCTCTGGCTAGTCGAGCCAGAGAAAACTTTTTACTGACGACGACGGCAAGACGGCGGCCGAGCTGATCGCGTTCGGCTTTATCGTTGATTAATTTATTTAAAGCCCGAGCTAAGGTTAAGGTGTCGCCGGGCGGGAAGAGGAGACCTGTTTGGCCGGCGGTGATAATCTCGGGGATACCGCCGGCCTGACTGGCTAAGACGGCGCGTCGGGCCAGACCGGCTTCCAAAATGACATAGGGGAGGCCCTCTTTGCGTGAGGGGAGGAGGAAGAGGTCGAAGGCCTTGAGCCAACGCGCGGCTTCGGGGATCTGGCCGAGGAGATAAACTTGGCGCTCGAGGCCGAGCGCCTTGATTTGCTTAGCCAAGCGCTCCCGCTCCTCGCCCTCGCCGATAATGAGCCAGACCCAGTTTTTAGCCTCACCCCGACCCTCTCCTAAGGAGAGGGTGCGCAATGCTTCCAGCCCGTCGCTTAATCCTTTATTGCGGTGGAGCTCGGCAATGGTTCCGATCCAAACCGTGTTCTCGGTGGGCGAGAGAGGAAGATCGCCACGAGCAATGAGCCCGCGCCGCGCCTGATCCTTGGTGAGAAAATTTGCATCGCCTAGTCCGTTATAGATCAAGCGGATCTTACGCGCCGAGACCAGTGGCATGGCCAGAGCTTGCTCCTGCTCGCGTTTAGCGATGACGATGACGCGGTGACAAAGCATAATTGTCAGCCAGGAAATAAATTTGATGGTCCAGCGTTGCCAGGCTGGCCGCTCTTCATTCCAGGCCCAGCCGTGAGCGGTAAAAACAGCTTTTAGCTTACAGCTTTTAGCTTTCAGCTTGCATTCTAAATTAAAGATGCGGACAGCGAGGGCACCCAAGCCGCCAATTTTAGAGCTGTTTAAATGGACGACATCGGGCCGCTCGATTTTATAAAGTTGATACAAATCGCGGAAGCTCTGCCAATCGGCGAGAGGATTAACATCGCGGCCCAAGGATTCGAGACGGACGGTTCTGATGTTAGCGCTCGCTAATCTCTCCGGCAATTCTTCGCCGGCACCACAGGCAACCACCACCTCGGTTCCATTGACTTGGAGCGCCGTGGCCAAGTCATAAACATAGCGCTGGGCTCCGCCCCAAACTCCCTTCGTGATAATGTAGAGAACTTTCATAAAAGACGATTTCGTGTTATTATAGCAGATATGACCTTGCGAGGTAAACGCGAAGCTTTCTGGCTATTTGTTGGCGATATTGCCGCCTTTTATCTGGCCTTATGGCTGACCCTGCTTGTCCGTTACGGTGAGATCCCCAATCTTCCGCTCTGGTGGGGCCACCTTATCCCCTTCAGTTTGATCTTCGCGCTCTGGTTCCTTAATTTCTTTATCTTCGACCTTTATCGCCGACCGCGGCTAGTCTTCCGCCAACGTTTGCCGCAGGTGATCGTTAATACCCAGCTCATTAATAGTCTATTGGCGGCGACCTTCTTCTATTTTATACCTTATTTCACTGTGACGCCTAAGATTAACTTATTTATCGATCTGGCGTTCTCGCTCCTGCTCCTGCTCTTCTGGCGTCTCTTCTTCTCGCGATATCTCTTACCGACTCGACCAGAGTACTTAGTTTTTGCTTGCCGCGGCCCGGAGGTGGAGGAATTGAAAAGCGCATTGACTAATCAAACGGCGCTCGCGGTAATTGATTGGGAGGAGTGGCTACGCGAGAAAAATAGCCGGCCGGCGACGATAGTGATCAATACCGACGATGCCGCCAATCGTGATCAATTGGTCAAATTTTATCGCCTCGTCTTTGCCGGTGTCAGCTTCGTCAGCGTTCATCAGCTCTACGAGATGCTCTTCGAGCGGGTGCCCATCTCGCTTATTAGTCACGGCTGGTTCCTGACCAATATCTCCAATCGACCCAAAATTGGTTATAATTTCTTCAAGCGGGCGATGGACGTGAGTATCGCCGCGGTGCTGGGTTT
>CAYIMH010000111.1:0-2381 GCA_964364525.1 uncultured Candidatus Saccharibacteria bacterium
CGTCTGCATTGTATCAAAAAACTGGGGGTTGGAGCATTTCGTTATTCACAGTATGAAAAAATATTTGATTTTTGGTTTGGCGATCTTTCTGATCACTGGTTTGGTGTCGGCACAAACAAACGAATCCCAAACAAGCCTTTGGTCTCGAATTCTTAACGCCCTCGGCTGGGGTTCGGCCAGCGTGGAGCAGGAAGCCCAGGTAAGCAAGTCGGTGAGTGGATCAGTAAGCGGGGGCGAGACTATCGAGGCCGCCGCCTCTTCCCGGACTTCATTATCAGTAACCTCGAGCGGTGTTAGCGGTGCCAGCAGTGGCGGTAGTGTTTCTCCGGCTCAAGTTTCGTCTTCGGCATCAACTGATATTGGCGTTCTTCCCACCCTTCCTCTCCCCATTCCTTCCAGCACTTCCACCTGCCCGGTTGGTTACACCCCCTCCGGCAGCGCTTTTGATCTTATCTGGTGCAACCCCAATACCCATAATTGGGAGACTACTTCTAGCCTGGGTGGCCTCTTCAAGTTTGATGGAACGAATGTGGGGATTGGCGGTTCGGCTAACTCTAATTACCTACTCTCTGTTCGTAGGAGTACAGCTGGTGATAATTTTGCGGCGATACATGCTTCAACGCCAGGGGCGATCGCTATTCTTGGCGAAGGCGGACTGGGTATAGGTGTAAAAGGCTATAGTTTGCGGTCGGTAGGTGTCAGTGGCGAAGCCGGACTAACTGGTACTGGTGTGGTGGGTAGTGGCGGTCTCGATGGTGGCATAGGGGTTATAGGTTACGGCTCTCTGGTTGGAGTTAGGGCAGTAAATACTGGCGGCGCCGAGAAGATTGCTCTGGATGCTCAAGGTAAAATAAGAATGCAAGACGGTACTCAAGGCGCCGGTAAAGTCCTCACCTCCGATGCTAACGGCCTGGCCAGCTGGCAGGCGCCTGGAAATACGGGTGGTGTTTTTTGGGCTGATAGGGGTAATGGCAATATTTCTAACACTAACAGTGGAAATGTGGCTATTGGAACAGCCCCAAATTCGATAAATAAATTATTGGTTTCATCTTCCAATAGTGGTTCAGGGAGAATTATGAGTAGTGTTGCGGGTTCAGCTAGTAATGGTGGCATTGGGGTACTTGGAGCCAGCGATAGTGGATATGGCGTTATGGCCCAAACAGGCACTGGCGTGGGGGTTTATATCCAAACCTTGACAGGCAATAACTTCGGTATCAAGCAGGTAGGATTAGGTAAGAACTTCTTTGAAGGTAATGTCGGTATTGGTACCCAGAATCCAGCTACTATGCTTCATGTTAATAACAACAACTACGGCGTGATTGAATTGGGAAACAATGTCGCCGGGCAGGGCTTTCATCTCACCAAGGAAGGCTCTGATAATAGCTTCAACATCTGGTTCGGCGTCTTTGGTCAGGGGATAAATCGTCTAAAAATTACTCAAGCCGGCAATGTCGGCCTCGGCACCGCCGCTCCCACCGAGCGTCTTGATCTCGGTGGCGGCAATATCAAGATGGGATATGAGATTGTCACAACAACACAAGCAAATTCTTCAGGCCTTAATGTTTTGTGCCCCGCCGGCAAATATGTTTTGAGCGGTGGTTGTGATAGTCATCAATCGAGACCAACATTGTCATATTCCATGCCCACAGCTAATGCTAATTTGAAGGGGTGGGCTTGTGGTTGGGTAGGAAATACGCCCCAGATCAGTGCCTACGCCATCTGCGCCAATATTAGGTAAAACGTAAAGCGTAAAATATAATCAAGGCAAAAATCGCTCGGCTCGTTTGGGGCCGAGTGGTTTTTTTGTTTTTGACTCGCGGTAACGGTTTTGTTATGGTAGACATATGAATATTATCACTATCCCTAAAAAGCTGGCGAACAGCGACGATCTGGTGGTTTTACCGCGCCAAGAATATGAGGCCATGATGGAGGCGTCTTCTCGCGTGGCGCATGTGCCGCGTCGACAGATCCGGGAGTTTACTCCTACCACGGCTCAAAAGAGGGCACTAAGAGAAGCCAAAAAAGAATATCGTCGGGGCGAAACCCTATCTTATGACCAACTGGTCAAAAAACTGGGACTTACAAATTAAGGCCGGTGTTTCTAGAGTTCTAAGGAAACTGCCTCGAGCTGACGCCGAGCGCGTATCTCTTGTTATCAGACTTCTTCCTGTCGGTCCTTATTTTGGCGATATCCAAAAGATGAAAGGTGAATCTGATGTCTGGAGACGCCGGGTTGGTAATTATCGTTTATTCTATTGCATCAAATCAGCAGAAATGGTGATCTTGGTTTTCCACCTAGAGCGCCGGACTTCCAGTACTTATTGAAAATTGCACAAGTTCAGAAACATATGAGACTTAATTAAGTCTTGTATTAATGCGCC
>CAYIMH010000112.1:0-2334 GCA_964364525.1 uncultured Candidatus Saccharibacteria bacterium
GTGGAATTATTCAAGGTGAAAACAGTCCCGAGAACTATCGAGGGACGATCGGTCGAGTCCCAATTTGTTACATTGGGATCAGCTCGCCAATATCTGCAAAGTTGTGGCGGGCAGGGATTATGATGGTCTATCCTTACCCCAATCCATCTGACGCCCCCAAAGTGGGGAGGAGTGAACGGAACAAGAGAAAGTGCGACACTAAATTATTATTTGCCCAAATAACCCTAAAAATAGGGTCATTTTGCTTGCTCAGCAGATGGCTACTTGACTTTTAAAACTAGCCATGCTAGGTTAGCGAGAGTCCACTTCGCCGTGGAAAGGTAGGTTTTTGACATGTTGGAGAGATGGAACCGTTGGTACGCCAAGTACATTTTCTTGGCGGGGTGTGTGGGGTCAATGCTCTTGGCGATTCATTGTGAGCGTCAGGAAGATATTCGGGCGGTTGTCTCGCCCCGTTGTTTGTTGCGGGCCACCGAAACAGTAGAGTCTGGCGGTGATCTTTGGGCCATCGGTAACAAATTTGACAAGCATCATCGGCCACGTCTGCCTAGCCAGTGGGCCTATGGCCCATTGCAGATCAAGCAGATCCTTTGCGACGATGTGAATCGGATTTTCGGCACTCACTATGAGGCCAAGAAACTGCTTGGCGATCGAGCGACGTCAGTGGTGATCAGGGATAAATATCTGTCCCACTATGCCACCAAGAAACGGTTGGGTCACGAGCCGACGACCGAGGACATGGCTCGTCTCTGGTATGCTGGGCCGAGAGGTTGTTTTACCGGTGGGGTCGTCAATAAACACGGCGATCTTCTTAAAGAAAAGAAGAAAGGTGATCGCGCCAAACTGGCTTGTCGGCAGGCTGAAGCCCGGTCTTACTGGTTTCGAGTCCAGCGGACGGCGAACAAGCTTGATTAGGGAAAACCAATGCAACCGCGTTGCTGACATCGATGTTAGCAACGCGGTTTTTTCTTGTGAAAAAGTTGTTTCTTTGCTATGTTCTAGAGCGTCGGGTGGTTAATTCTAGGCGAGTATAGCTCAGGTGGTTAGAGCGCGTCACTGATAATGACGAGGTCGTAGGTTCGAGTCCTACTACTCGCACTTTGCGAATTAATGGGCGCGTGGTGTAATTGGTAAACACGTGCGCTTCAGGAGCGCATGGGCTATGCCCGTGGAGGTTCAAGTCCTCTCGCGCCCACTTGCTAAATTTTCTCTGTCGTGGTAGTTAGATAGAGGCGGGGTCGCGTGTGGCGACCAGGTCTTTCTAGTTTTGGTCAGAAGTGACCAGATAGGAGTGTAGTAATGTTTGAGAGGTTTACCGACAGGGCCAGGAAAGTAATGGCTCTGGCCAATCAAGAGGCCCGGCACTTCAATCATGAGTATATTGGCCCCGAGCATATCCTGCCTGGCTTGGCCAGAGAGGGCCACGGAGTGGGTGCCAATATCCTCAAGAATCTCGGTGTTGATCTGCGTAGGGTCTGGTTGGCGGTGGAGAGGCTGGTTAAGCCCGGGCCGGAGGGGGCGACGACCGCAAACAGAGGCGACCAAGAAGGTAGTTGCATTTGCGATCGAGGAGGCTCGTGGCCTCAATCATAATTATGTCGGCACCGAGCATTTGCTCTTGGGGCTACTCCGCGACCAGCGGCCCAAACCGGACAAGGTACCACCAGCCCCCGACACGATTGCCCGCCAGGTTCTCCTGGAGTTTGGCGTTGATCTGGAAAAAACTCGGGCGGAGTTACGCAAGTTATTAGGCGGTAAGTCAGCCGTGGATGACAATGCAGGGGACGTGACCGAACGCTATCGTCATCTCGCCGAGCGCGTCCTCGATCTGGCGTCATGGCCGCTCTTGGAATTGGAACTATTGAGTACGGAAATACTCAATCCGAACCGCGTGCACCTTGAGACTATCCTTGTACTTGTTCTCAATGTGATTCGAGAGTCTAAGGAACTGGGTGGGGTCGTTACTATCAACGACTTGGTCGGGGTGGTTGACCAATTGCGCCAGGATGTCCGCTTTCAGGAGTTGTGGGCCGCCCACCAATAGGACCGGCAACCAAATTTTAGACTATACTCGCTCGACTCACCCTCGGGCTTTATTTTTTTACAAATTGATCCGGATGCGCTAGAGTGGGCGTGATTGAGGTTATGTCCAACGGCTATCCCGAGCAGGTGAGGACTTACTTGCCGCATCCGTGGCAATTGTTTAAAGACGCCTGGAAATTCTATCATCATTATTTCCGGCTGATTGTTCAGATCGCCGGTTGGCCGGCCCTGCTTTGGCTACTACTGCTTTGGTGGGAATTGTCACTTAATTTGCCCGCGCTCATTTTAGGT
>CAYIMH010000113.1:0-2309 GCA_964364525.1 uncultured Candidatus Saccharibacteria bacterium
ATCGTTGACGATGATAAGTTTTTGGTGGACATGTATTCCATCAAATTTGCCGAGCGTGGCTTCCAGGTTGATGTGGCTATGGACGGGGAGGAGGCGCTCGAAAAATTGGTCGCCGGTCTTAAGCCCAATATCTTCTTGATCGATGTGCTTATGCCTAAGCTAAATGGCTTCGAGTTGGTGACCAAGATCAAGGAGCAGAAATTCAATGGGGGAGCGGTCATCATTATCTTGTCCAATTTGGGTCAGCAAGAGGATGTTGATAAGGGGCTAAGTTTGGGGGTGGATGGTTATATTATCAAGGCTTCGGCTACGCCAAGCGAGGTGGTCAATAAAGCCGTCGAAATCGCCGATTCCAAGCTAAAAGCTAAAAGCTAAAAGCTATTTATTCATGTCTGACTATAAACAAGCACTCAATGATCTGATCGTTTTAGTTACCAAGGAGGGTGCTTCCGACCTCCACTTAACCGCCGGTCGGCACCCCTCACTCCGTGTCTCTGGTGATCTTATTCCGCTCGTCAATAAGCCGCCGCTTACTCCCGAGGACACGATGGGCCTAGTGACCGAGGTCTTAAATACCGAGAATAAAAAGCTTTTCTTGCAGAATAAAGAAATCGACTTCTCTTATGCCGCGCCGAATGGCGTCCGTTTCCGCGGTAACGCGTTCTTCCAGCGCGGCTTTGTTGGTGCGGCCCTCCGTTTGATTACCAGTCAAATCCGGACCCTCCAGGAGCTCGGCTTACCGGAGCGCCTGGCCGATTTTGCTCGACGGGAGCAGGGCTTCTTCCTCTGTGTGGGGCCGGTAGGGCAGGGCAAGTCTACCACTTTGGCGGCCCTGATCCATCTCATCAACAACGAGCGAGCCGAGCATATCATTACCATTGAGGATCCGGTGGAGTATCTTTTTACCAACAATAAATCTATCATTGACCAGCGGGAGGTGCGCTTCGATACTCACGACTTCGCCCACGCGCTCAAGGCCGTTTTCCGTCAGGATGTTAATGTGTTGATGCTTGGTGAGATGCGGAGTCCGGAGACGATTTCTACCGCCGTCACCGCCGCCGAGACCGGTCACTTGGTGCTCTCGACGCTCCATACTAATTCGGCTTCCCAGACCATTGACCGGATCATTGATTCCTTCCCCGCCAATCAGCAAAATCAGATCCGCATCCAATTAGCCGGCTCTCTGCTCGGTATCTTCTCCCAGCGCCTCTTGCCGCGTCTCTCCGGCGGCCTAGTGCCGGCCTACGAGCTTCTGATCAACAATAACGCCGTCGCCAATTTAGTCCGCGAGGCGCGCACCGCCGAGATTGATGTGGTGATTGAGACCGGCCTCGATGAGGGGATGATCACTCTGAACCACTCCTTGGCCGAGCTGGTCCGGAGCGGCGATATTAGTCAGGAGACGGCCTATCGCCACTCGCTCAACCCGAAGGGCCTGGAGCGGATGATTTAATCCCGTTACAAAATTAACCAACATTCATGTTAGATTTATTGAACACTTGCTCTCCTGAAGCCGCCCTTGTAGTAATATTTATTAAGTAGATTTTGTAACGGGATGTTATTTAATTACCAAGCCACAACCCAAAACAATCAGCAACAAGCGGGAGGTATTGATGCGCCCAATATTGACTTAGCTATCGCTTCGCTCCAGCGCCGGGGCCTCATTATTTTAGACATTAAGTCGGCTGACGAATTGCCTTGGTGGCAGAATCTCTTCACCTTCGGCCATCGAGTTAAGATGAAGGAGGTGGTCTTACTCTCGCGGCAAATCTCTACCCTCTTCGAAGCCAAGGTTTCGGCCTTGTCTACCTTCAAGCTCCTCGCCGCCGAAGCCGAGTCGCCGGTGATGCGCCGGGCCCTGACGGAAGTCGCCGATGATATTAATGGCGGCGTGCTTATCTCTACCGCCTTCGAAAAGCACCCCCATATCTTCTCCACCTTCTATGTCAGTATGGTCAAGTCCGGCGAGGAGTCGGGCAAATTGGCCGAGGCTTTCTCCTACCTCGCGGCCTATCTCGAGCGCTCGCACGCCCTGATCAGCAAGGCCAAGAATGCCTTGATTTATCCGGCTTTTATCGTCGCCTCCTTTATTCTGGTGATGATTTTAATGCTGGTCTTCGTCATCCCCAAATTGAGTGATATCTTGAAGGAGACGGGGCAGGAGATTCCTATTTATACCAAAATCGTCATCGGCGTCAGCCAATTCTTCGTTGATTACGGTTTCTTGCTTCTCGTCTTTATTGTGGCGCTCGGTTTCTTCTCGGCGCGGTATATTAAGACGGAGGCCGGCAAGGCCAGGCTCGCTGGTT
>CAYIMH010000114.1:0-2309 GCA_964364525.1 uncultured Candidatus Saccharibacteria bacterium
ATGCGAACGAGCCCATCGCGGGTGAACCGGATCTTCAAACGAGGGCAGCTCGTCAGCTCCGCGCTGTTCTCGCTGGCGCACGGCGGCAACGACGCGCAGAAGACGATGGGTATCGTGGTCGGGCTCCTCGTCTCCGTGGCGAGGAGAAAATTAGCGCCGGTCACTGTCCCGGCCCCACCATGAAAAGTAATGCTGACTCTGGTCTTCTCGGACATTGGTCCAGCCATTATACCAAAAAATCCCGCCGAAGCGAGACATTTTAGTGAGGCTATTTGGATATTGTCCTAGAAGTAAATCTAGGTGGGTTTCCGCAAAGTGGCGCCGAAGCGCAACCTATCTAGGGATCCCTGATATTATTTTTTGATCTAGATAATATTCCAAATAACCTCACTTCTGATTATACCCCCGCCCCCGCCCCGCGCAAGTCTCCCGCCCCACGACACCTAGCCTCCGTTCCCCAATTTTGTCCACAGGTGATTCGACGATCAAAACACGCCAAAAATACGCCCAACCTTAAGCCCCGTTGGACACGAAGTGTCCAAATTGTCCAAATTCAAATTACTCGAGGATCCCGTCGAGATTCACGTCGTAGAGGATTTGCTCTTGGATTAGGCGATAATTGATCAGCTCGTCCGGCTGGAACCAATGCTTAATTTCCATCTCCGCCTCCTTAGGCGAACCTGAAGCGTGGATTAAGTTGCGGACACTACGCGCGTCACCATCAGACATAGCATAAGAATCGAGCACGAAGTCGCCGCGGATCGTGCCGACATCAGAAGTTAAGGGCTCCGTCCCACCAACAATCTTGCGCACAATCGGCACTGCGTGAGCGCCTTGCCAGACCATCGTCACCACCGGCCCACTGGCCATATATTTTTTCAAATTAATTAACAGTCTGGCGGTAATTTCCAGTGGATCTTCGGACGGCGGCACGAGCCCCTTATCGCGATAAGACTTGATCGTTTTCTCGCCCGTCACTCGCCGCCAACTCTTATCGAGCGTATAATGCTTCTCTACCATCGCCGACGTTGGCACCAGCATCTTCAGCCCAGTCAACTTCAAACCCACGCGCTCGAAGCGCTTGACCACCTCCCCCACCAGCGAGCGTTGGATACCATCGGGCTTGATAATTACTAGCGTGCGTTCGGTTTTTGGATGAGACATAAAGACAACATAGCGTAAATAACAAAAAAATGCTACCGTGTAATTATGCCAGTTTCGCCAGAAATAATTAAGGAACTGAAGAATTATTTTACTGATCGCGAGGACGTCAGTATGTCTTTTGTCTTTGGGTCACAGGCCAAAGAAACGAGTCACCGCGGATCTGATCTGGATCTGGCCGTCTACTTCCAGCCAGACGGCCCAGCCCTAGAGTGGGAAGAGAGCCAAGAACGCCGGGCAGAAACCGAGATCGAGGAAGCGGTCAAAAAAATTGCTAACATTGACATTGATTTAGTGGTCCTCAATCGGGCGCCGGCGATATTGGCCACCGAGATTCTGGAAAGTGGCACACCGCTGGTGGTTAAAGACCAAACTCTATATTGGCGCTTCTACTTAATAGTCAGCGACGCGGCCCAAGATTACATTACTATTGCCGAAGACTGGCGACTAATCCGCGAACGCTCTCGCTCATTAAGCCAGCCAGACCGTGTCCGCCTGATCCGCTTAATTGATTTTATCGAGACTAATTTAGTGGAACTACCAAAGTTCCAGAAGATAGATCAAGCTACCTACGAGCGGACAGCCGATACTCGCCGCAACTTAGAACGCTGGACAGAAACTCTGGCCACCACGATCATCGACCTAGCTAAAGTGATTCTGGCCTCGGAGAAAAAAATCACTCTTCAACAGTCTTACGTTGAGCTCGTCAAACAACTCGGCTTCGCGGCCAGACTCGATCAGTCCGATACCGAACTACTCGCCGAGTTTTCTAAACTACGTAATTTACTCGCTCATGAATATCTAGACCTACGCTACGTCAAAATTCGCCGATTTTTAGATCGAGCCGGGGAATTATATCCAAAAATACTGACTTTCACCAAAGAATATTTAGAAAGTCAGCCAGTATTGACAGAAAGGCCAGAAAATGCATAGAATGTAGGTAGGAACAAGCGGCTCTTTAACACTTGATCACAAGATTAAGGGAGGGCAAGAACACTAAACCACACAAAATAGGAGAACAGCAGAATGACCCCCGAGGATGTCTTTAAATTGTTTTTGGACGACCCCGAAGAGACTGGAAATAATCGACCAGTTCTGTGAATAACGAAATGTCATTCCTCGCTCACACCAAACACGCCGTTATCAGA
>CAYIMH010000115.1:0-2291 GCA_964364525.1 uncultured Candidatus Saccharibacteria bacterium
TCTTGAGCTAGCATCTGCCGGTCGCGGATCACCACTTCTTCCACGTTGCTATTGCCGAGACCATCGACCATGACCACCCGGTGGGCGGCCGTCTCCTTGAGGGCGGCGATTTTTGTCCCGCCGTCACTGATCTCAATCACCGAGCCATTGTCGGGGATGACAATATTTTTTTCCGACATCCCAAGCTCCAGCGCCAATTCAGCGTGAACTCGCAACATATAATGATGTCCATGGATGGGGATGAAGAATTTTGGCTTAATCCGGCGGTGGAGCCAGACGATTTCTTCTCGGTTGCCGTGGCCGGAGGAGTGGACGTAAGTCTCGGAGGTGCGGTAATGGATGATCTTGGCTCCTTGACGGGCGATATTATCTTTCAATTTTTGGACTGTTTTCTCGTTGCCGGGGATAATCGAGGAGGAGAGAATAACGGTATCACCACGTTTAAATTTAAAATTCTTGTGATTGCCGGTGGCCATGCGCATGAGCGCCGCGAATTCCTCGCCTTGAGCTCCAGTGGCCAGGACGACGATCTTGTCTTCCGGATAGCGATCAATGTCGGTGGTCGGGATAATCGTGTCCTTCTTAACCTTCAGCATGTCAGCAATGACGGCCACCTCGATATTGGTCTTCATGCTCCGGCCTTCAACCACTAATTTGCGCCCATATTTCTCGGCCGACTCGATGATCTTGATCATCCGCTCGAATTGGGAGGCAAAGGTGCCGATGATTAGACGGCCGTGGGTATTCTTAATCAGCTCATCCAGACCTTTATGAACCAGTTTTTCTGGCGTGGAGAAGCCCGGGTTCTCGACATTGGTAGAATCGCAGAGCAGAAGCAGAGTCTTCTCGACCGCAAACATTTTGTAATTTTCTTCTTCACGGGCGCTTGGAATGCCGTCCTCCTGCTCTAGCTTATAATCACCCGGCGTGGCGATGAGGCCGTAGGGCGTCTCGATGGCGATACCCATCGAGTCGGGGATGGTATGGGTGACACCGAAGAAACGGACGGTGAGTTTGCCAGCCCGAATTTTATCGGTTTTCTCGACGACATTGATATTGAGCTTGGGCAGGTGGGGGAATTCCTCGTGCCGCTTCTTGATCATCAGGGAAGTCAGATTGCGGGTATAGATCGGCGGATTGCCGATGCGGCTCATCACGAAGGGAATCCCGCCAATATGGTCGAGGTGGCCGTGGGAAATGAGCACGGCGCGAATTTTTGCTTTATTGGCTTCCAGATAAGAAATATCGGGGATGAGGTAATCCACACCGGGCGCCTCGTCGCCGGCAAATTCTAGACCGGCGTCAATGACAATAATATCGCCATCATATTCGATCGCGGTCATGTTCTTACCAATTTCCTCGACGCCACCGAGGGTGATAATCCTGATATTGCCCGGTGCTAAGGGGGGGATCGGCTTGCTCTCGGGCGGTCGCCTCGGTCCGGAGAGCGGCGGACGGTGGAAACGATTGCGGGGTGGTCGTGGCATATTATTTATTATTTTCTAATTGATTATTACTATTGGCAAAGATAGACCAGACGCGATCCGTCTTGATATACCAGCGATAGATATTAAGGAAACGATCGGCGGCGGTATTGATGGGGACGAGGGTTAGGTCTTGGACAGCAACCGGCGCGAGATAGAGGAAATAAGGGGAATAAATAAAGCTGGCCGGGACATCAGCCAGCACCAGTTTATTAAATGATTTATAAAGCGCGGCCAATTGTTCGCGATCGGTGGTGGCACGGATCTTCTCCAATAGAGCGTCGGCCTTAACGTTGGTGTAGAGGGCGATATTAAGGCCGGGGTCGAGGCGGTTTTTAGAATACCAGAAGGCGTAGGGGTCAGGACTGCGCCCTAAGATTTCGCCAAAGAAGACGGCATCATACTCGCGCGGGCGGAGCACGTTCTGATTCAGATCGCCCAACTCGAAGACCTTTAATTCCACTTTGATTCCCAATTTTTCCCAATCCTGTTTGATTAACTCGGCGGCTTGTTTTAATTCCGGCGTATCGGCGGTGGCCAGGGCAATAATTAGACTCTCTTTGCCTTTTTTCCAGAGCAGATCTTTTTCATCCCAGAGCCACTTATTGTGAGTGAGAGCGGCGCGAGCGGCCTCTAGGTTTGTTTGGGTGGTGCCGGTTGCCGTCTCTGCCGAGAGCGCTAGGGGAATGGGGCCATGAGCGATAGCGCCGTAACCGTGGAGGACGGTATCGATTATTGCTTGCTTGTTGATGGCCAGATCCAGAGCTTGGCGAACCGCGTTATTGGCCAAAACGGGGGCGTGATTTT
>CAYIMH010000116.1:0-2255 GCA_964364525.1 uncultured Candidatus Saccharibacteria bacterium
CTAAGGCCATTGCCACCGGTCATACCCCGACGGCTTGGCCGCGGGGTTGTTGATTGTCGGTGGTAGAATAAGACGCAATATGGAATTACTGAAAACGATAAACGAAGAAAGTGTTTCTGCTGAAGAAGTCGAGCTTCTCGGGAATAGAACTGCTGTCAGGGCAGTGATAGTTGATGGTGAGAAAATTGCTCTAATCCACGCCCAGAACAATAATTACTACGAATTGCCTGGCGGTGGAGCAGAAAAGGGCGAGATACCAGAAGCGGCGGTGATAAGAGAGTGCCGAGAGGAAACCGGTTGCGAAGTGGAAATAATCAAGCCGATTGGCAGAGTATTGGAATTAAGACGAGAAAGCAAGATTGCTAACGATTCTCATTGTTACTTAGTGCGAATACTAGCCAAAAGTCAGCCGGATTTAACTGAAAAGGAAATAGACGAGGGTAAGAAGGTGATGTGGGTAACCCTAGCAGAAGCTAGAAAGCTAATTCTATCATCCGATACGACGAAAAGTTTTTATGGTAAGTATTTAGTTATTAGGGACATGACTTTTCTAGATAAATTCGGTAGTGATAACTGCTAATTATTTATGAGTATCAAGTCCGCTTTCTCCTCCGGTTTATGCTCGGCCCGATATTTTTTCAAATTGGTTGTCAGTTTCCGGAATAACGAATCGGGATGAGTTTCGGGGAAATATTTGTCACCCCAGCGGGCTTTTTCGCGGGCGACTCGGCGGCGGCCAATCTCATCAGTATTCCCATCGACATAAATTCGCTTATCCCAGAGATGATCTAGAAGTTTGGGGTGGAACATAAACACGCCGTCCATTACCAAAATCTTTTTGGAAAAATCGTACTCAACCGGTGTATCAACTTCTCCGGTATGAGGATTGAAGATTTTAGTCTGGTAGGCGCCGTTTTGGTTTCTGAAGTCAGTGATTACTTGCTCGATTTTATCGTGATCGACGTGACTAAATTCATCAGCATCGTCGCTTTTCCCTGGTTTAATAAAATCGTCCCAGTGTACCGGCACGATATCTGGATTTAGTCTGATCAAATTATCAAGCAATGTGGTTTTGCCTACGCCGGTATAGCCGTCAATCGCTACCACCAATTTGTTTTTATTGCGGGCCCATTCCTTGATCTTCTTGTTAGATTGTCGGGCGAGACTATTCATTGATAACAATTGTGGTTGTGGAAATCACAGACTTCATTGCGCCCCGCGTTCGGTTAGAGAGCGAAGGTAATCTACAAACTCGCGGGAGACTTCATCACGCTGGTCGTTATCCTCGGCAGGAGTATCGGACGACTGCTTTTCGGCGATTATTTTTTCGATTATTCGAAGCGCCTTTTCATAAGCGCGCGCTGTTTTTTCTTGATGATGAAGCCGGGCATAGGGGATGAAGGCCAGACATTGTTCCTGAAGCTGCTCCAAAATTTGGAATTGCAAAGGATGGTTCTCTAGGATCTTCGCCGATCCACTTGGTGTCTCCAGCCACAATTTGGCAACCTCGGCGAGAGTGTCTTTTTTGGCCAGAATGGCGAAACGCGGCAGATCCCGCAATTCGCCTCGGAAGGGTAAGTGTTTGGATACGAAATATTTGATTTTGGCCAGGGCCCCCCTTTCAATTTCTTGTCGCAAGCGCCCACCTTTCTCCCACGCCCCTTCTTTTTGGAAAGAGATATCCAAGGCCAGGGCCAGGTGTTCGGCGCCGTCATCGCCCAGCTTGATTTCTGCGATTATGTCGACGCCATTTTTGAAATCATCATATTCCGAAGCGCGGATGAGGTGGGCGTTCTCACCAAACCAATCATTCATCTCTCCCTGGTAAGCGAGTACGGCCTCAAACACTTCAGCATACTGATGCATTGTCTTTCGGTCCGCACCTTCTCGCTGACGAAAAATCGCCTTGAGTTTGGCCGCTTCTTCTAGATCTGTTTGTACTATCGCTGGGCCATAGAGATCGGCAAACGACTCCGGGTCAATCTTCCTAGGCTCGGCGGTTCTGGCCAGGCGCAGACCTTCTTCCAGGTTGAAGGTTATCTGGGCTGGTGTCTGCTCCGGACTTCTCATGCCTATATCTTACCCGCTAAGTAGCGATGGGTCTATTTGACAGAATCGGCAGTGATTGGTAGCCTACACAAGGCTTTTGAGAAAGGGGGTGGTAATGACCGAAGAATTTCCGGAGGGCAGTCTTCCTGGGTACTGTGAATAACGAAATGTCATTCCTCGCTCACACCAAACACGCCGTTATCAGA
>CAYIMH010000117.1:0-2124 GCA_964364525.1 uncultured Candidatus Saccharibacteria bacterium
ATCATGGGATTGCCGATAAGATAGATGCGGGTGTTGACGTTCACCCAATAGTAAATAGGCCGGGTCATTAAGGGCCAGGAATACCAAGGACTTGAGTAGGGATGTTCGGCAGTGAGTCTTTGGTTGGCTTTGTACATTTCAGCATTGAGCTCGGTAAATTTCTGTAATATGTTGGATGGTGTAGCTTTATCATCGGCGTATCGGCTTCCTAGGAGGGTTTTCTGAAAACCGATACTCATGAAGGCGTCACCCTGGCCAGATTTATTTAGTAGGATTAAGTGGGTTAAGAAGATTACCGAATATACCAAACAGGCGATTAGAAAGGGCGGCATTAGGACTGTAAATATTTTTTTGAAGCCCTTTGTTCTGATAACTTGTATAAATTCAAAGAGCAGAGGCAGCATTAAAAAGCTTAGGCCGGTCCACTTTACGGACACAGCAAGACCGGCAAAAAAGCCAAACAGGGTAAGGTGCAATTTTGGATATGAGGTCTGATTCTTAGATTTAAAATAGAATAGGAAAGACAGGAAACCTAATGAAAGAAGAAAAGAGTCAAGAAGTATATAACGTGATTGAGTAAGGAGAGCGTTTTCGAAAACTATCAGTAGTCCGCCAAGAAATGACGATAAGGGATTGAGGCCAACCTGTATTAGAAGGAGGTAAATCACTACCGGAAGCAAAGCTCCGGCCAAACTTGGCAGGAATCGGAGTATCATATATTGCTTATCCGGGTATTTATCCCCGATTTCAGTAAAAGCAAATTCTGGTTTAAAATCAAATAACTTGGCGAAACCGGCGATTGCCAGTTTGCCTAACGGGGGATGAATATCAAAAAAGTATTCTCTAGTATAATATCCGGAGATAAATTTACCGAAATGAACTTCGTCGAATACGGTTTCATTGGGATGGCCGAAGAAAATGAAGTGAGTTAAGAGGCCCAGACCGATGAGGGTAACGATTTGCCATTTTTTGCCCATAATGAGTATGATATAATATATTCACTATAATTTAAATCCTAAACTAACATGTTGGACCTACTTATCATTGGCGGTTCGGCGGCGGCGACAGCGGCTGGCATATACGGTGTTCGTCGAGGTTTAAATTTGAAGATAATAACCAAAGACTTCGGGGGTGAGGTTGCAACTTCTGGAGAAATCGGCAATTGGCCGGGAGACGGAATGACCGATGGCATAACTTTGTCTGAAAAATTTAAAAAACACCTTCAGTATTACAATGTTAATATTGAAGAGGGCGTCGAGGTGGAAAAAATAGTCAAGCAGGATAATGGAACTTTCTGTATTTCAACAAAGAAAGGAAGCGGTATCGGCATGGCGAACGAAAAGATGCCAGACGGCAAAGAGGGAGCTTTAAGGTGTGATTATACGGCGAAAGCCGTGATTGTCGCAACGGGTGTTCATCCCAGAGAGCTTGGCGTGCCGGGCGAGAAAGAGTTCAGAAACAAAGGTGTCAGTTATTGCTCAACTTGTGACATGCCTTTATTCGGTGGCAAGACGGTAGCTATAATCGGTGGAGGAAATTCAGCTCTTGAATCCGGGTTGATGGCTCTTGATATTGCTAAGAAGGCTTACATTATTAATAAAAACCAATTTTTTAAAGGCGATGACGTTTTGGTTAAAAAAATTACTTCAGTATCAAAAGATAAGGCCGAGGTTATTTATGAAGCGAAAACGTTTGAAATTATTGGAGACAAATTCGTGTCCGGGCTTAAATATAAAGATAAGACTGGCGAAGAGCATGAGCTGAAAATCGACGGGATATTTGTCCACATTGGCATGGTGCCCAATTCTTATGTCGTTCCTGATAATGTTGAAAAAAACCAATTTGGCGAAATAAAGGTTAATACCAGGTGTGAGACAAATATTTCTGGTCTGTACGCCGCCGGAGACGTTACCGATGTTGCCTTTAAACAAATAGTTATTGCCGCCGGACAAGGGTGTACAGCAACTCTATCGGCGGTTGAGTATATAAATCGCCTCTCTAGGTAGATTTTTTATCTTTCTTTTTCCTTCTCGGCCTAAAAGATGCTGTCTTGACGTCATGAGAGTATTTTACCCTAAAGCCTAAGCCGTCTTTTCTAAGTATCGGTTTAATTTAATTTTTTCC
>CAYIMH010000118.1:0-2119 GCA_964364525.1 uncultured Candidatus Saccharibacteria bacterium
TGGGATTTTCCAATATGCGGAAAAAGAGATCAACCCTTCCGGCTCACATTTCTGGCATTACACAGAAATGACTTGGCAAAAAGAAGCCGGGGCCCTACTTTTGGTAACCAAGATTTCACCAATACTCGTAGGCCTCACCGGAATAACTTTCTTAATTGGTTGTTTCTTTGCTTGGTTGATTATCCCCAAACGCCGGCCCGACCACTACCCCATGTTCTAGACACGGCCGTGTAGTCAGCCATCTCCGCCCGCCCCCATCTAAGCACTTGGACACATGGTGCCAAGTGACACCCCGCTCGACCTTAATTGGCTCGAGCGGGTTTTTTATGTCCCGTACAACTCGTGGTGAGTGCCGATGGTGATGAACATCGCAAGATCGTTACCAATCGGCTCGTAATGAACCCGCAGATCACCGGTGATATTAATGCTCCGGTAACCAGCGTACTGACCAGACAAAGGATGATTATTAAGCAGATGATGAAAGTGATTCTGCAAAAAAAGATCCCGTCGTTCTTGGAATTTTTGCTGTTCTCCTGGTTTTAACTTTCGATACTTTTTCTTGAAATCGCGACTAAGAAAGATTTGCATGGAAAAACAAGCCTAGGAATTAAGATGGGCATCCATCTCCGCCGCGGTCTTAAAAGGTCCGACGATGTTTTTGCCCGCACGGAAATCTCGCGAGGCTTGTCTAAGTAGTGCGCCAGTTTTCTTGTTGGGGGTCAACGGTACCGAAAAAACCACCCGCTTTTCCTCCACCAAGCGTTGTAGATAGTGATTGAGAATGGTGCCCAGTGGCAAACCCAGTCGCCCCGCCACCCGCCTGGCTTGATCCTTGAGTTTCCGTTCAGTCTTGATATTGATAACGGCTGTTTTCATATACACTCAGTATATACTTCGGTTAAATATTTGCAAATACTCGTAACTTTCTCTCCACCACTTGTTGCATCGCGAGCAGGGCGGGTTTGAGAATTTTGTAGGGCGCGACCTCCTCGGAATTGTCTTGGAGCGCGAGCTTGAGGGCGTCGCGGTAAGCGACGCGGAGTTCGGTATTGATGTGGACAATGCGCACGCCGGCCGCGATTGCCGCTCGGATATCTTCCTCACTATTGCCGGAAGCGCCGTGGAGCACTAGGGGGACACCGGCGTACTCGCGGATAGTGGCCACCCGGTCAATATCAAGCCGCGGATCGGCGCCCATCCGGAGCATACCGTGAATATTCCCCACCGCCGGTGCCAAGAGGTCCACGCCGGTCTCGCGGACAAATTGCTCGGCCTCGGCAATCGTCGTCAGGCCCTCGCCCGCCGGATTCACGCCCTCGGGGATGACATCGAGAATTTTAGACGATTGACCGATATAACCCAACTCGCCCTCCACGAGAATTTCTCGCCCCTCGAGCTCGGCGCGACGATGAGCATAATTTACGCATTGCTTGGTAATTTTAATGTTCTCCTCTAATGATAACTTGGCTCCGTCGAAAATAACGGTATCAAAACCCGCATCAATCGCCTCCTTGACTCGATCAAATGAGTAAGTGTGATCAGCATTAAGAAAGATCGGATAAGGCTCGTTAGAATTATCGGGGGCGGCAAATTCTTGCCGAATACTTTTGACCAAGGCCGCCACCTGCCGTATGCCCATAAAGTCACGCTCCCCTTCGGAAACGCCAATAATCACCGGCACCTTGAGTCCCTCCGCGGCCCGGAAGATCGCCCACAAACCTTCTAAGTTGGAAATATTAAAGTGCCCAATGGCCACCTTCTTCTCCGCCGCCTCGATGAGACATTGCCGTAGAGTTTTCACCTCCTTATTATACTCCAAGGATGATGCCGTGGTAAAATGGTGTCAGTGATAAGTTGGTTTATTAAAAGGATAATTTAAAAAAATATGGACAATAATAATGGTGGTTGGTCTTGGGGTGGATTTATGTTTAGTCCAGTAGTGATTCTGGTTTCTAAGCGTTATGTTTATCTTCTGCTCTATCTCTTGGTACTTATCCCCTTTATCAACTTGGTTAGCTGGTTAGTGCCGATGATTGTCTTAGGCCTTAAGGGTCGTAATCTAGCCATGACCAGTAACGCCTTCGCCAATCCCGACGAGGCGGCCGAGGCCCATTATCAG
>CAYIMH010000119.1:0-2104 GCA_964364525.1 uncultured Candidatus Saccharibacteria bacterium
CTGATAACGGCGTGTTTGGTGTGAGCGAGGAATGACATTTCGTTATTCACAGTTTAACATTGTCATCGCTCATTGCGAGTTCCAACGCGCCGAGAATTGTCCTGCCGGGATGGAGATTTCTCCTAGCCTCCAGCAACAGGGCAACAGTGTAGAGCTCCGGATCTTTGGCGAAGTGGTCCTCGTCCTCCAATCTCCTAGCAATCTTCTCCACGATTGGGTAGACAACATCATTCAATCTCACTGCACATCTCCTTTCGTTAAGGTACTGCGCTTAACCTAGCACATATCTGGCTCACTTGCCAGGCCGGAGGACATTGATACCGGCATTGAAAAAGCTCGTTATCCAGATTTCATCCTCCCTACGACCGACCTCGGCTACCTTTTTCCAGAATCGCCTTGCGAGGTAGCCGAAAGTAAACAATACGCAATCGTCAAACCACTTTAGAGTTTCCGTGGCCACGGCGACATAGTTGTTTTTGATGTAGGCTAATTCCCCCGCTACAAACGGACCGTGTTCGCTAACGAATCTTTCCTTATCCGCATCACCGAAGGGAGGCAACGCAACTCTGTGATAGTAGTTCATCAATAGCTAAGAGCCGATCTCGATTTTCTAGTACTAACCTATCGTAATCAGGCCAGTATGTCAAGCGGCGGCGATACTGATATAAAAAGTGGTTTAGAGTCCAAAAATTTTTTTGAAGGAGGTGGCAATTTGATCTCGTTTGGTAATTTCGGCGGGGGTATTCCAGCTGGGGATAAGTTTCTCGTCTAATTGAATCAGCGCGCGATTGGTCTCCAACTCTTGGCCGGTGAGAATTTTGCGGACACAATAGGCCACTGCCGCGCCATTGATCATCGCGGCGCCACCGAGCTGGGGCCAGGAGACGCTCGTCTTGCCCATCTCGAGAAGCGATTGTTGCATCCGCTCGGTGACATTTTCTGGCCCCACATGTTTGGTGATCATCTTGCCAATGCCAAACTTATCTAATTTGGACAACATCTCATAGGACACCTCCCCCATCCGCCCATGAAAAAATGGCGTATTGGGATCGAGATCGTAACGCTCAACGTCAACCACCGAATTATCACCGTTGTCTGCCGCCATAACGACCGCAATTTTATGTTTCTTGGCTTGTTCTCTGATTAAATATTTAACGGCTAAGTTGTCGAGCTCGTCTACCACCACATCTAAACCCTCAAAAAACTTTTCAATATTATCTGGTTGCAAACCCTCCGTAAACAATTCAATTTCGGCATAAGGGTTGATCTCATAGATTCGCCGCGCGGCCATTTCTACCTTAAGCACACCCAGATTATCCACCCCCATCAGGATCCGGTTGGTATTAGAGAGCGCCAGCCGATCCATATCGGCTAGCTTGAGCCGCTTGGCCCCGCCCTGAAGCACGAGAGCAAAAGCGACACTCGAGCCGATGCTCATTCCGCCTATGCCCACCGTCGCGTTATAAAATTTGTCTTGCTCTTCAGCATTAATCAAGTTCTTGTTGCGCGCCGTTCGTACCAGCCAAAAATCCGCTTCTGGCAAAACATGGACCGCGGTAGCGCTCCAAGGATAATAGACCCAACGCCCTTGCCGCCAAATGGGAGTGGCGGTCGCCAAATCCTGATAATAAGTTTCAAATTCCTGCTTAAAGGTCGTTGTATAAACTTTGGCCGGATTTTTGACCCCAAATAATTCTAAGTGTTGCTCGCGGTAATCATCGACGACCCGCAGTACCAACCCTCCAGCAATCAAATTGCCTAATTCTTGATGGTCAGCCCCTTTGGTGAGATCAAATAATTTCGGTGCTGACAGAACGGTTTCTTCAAATTTTTCCCGCAAAAAATTTTCTATCATATAATATATTTCGGCTTTAAACCGAGCTTAAAATACTTTTCGTGTTGGTAAGGCCAGAGTTTGATCCGCGGTCTCAAATTCCCACCCGGATGATGACTAACGGTGTCCGCATATTCTCGATTGACCCTTTTCAAGGTCCGATCTAGCTCTCGAGCAATATTCTCGGCCAGGACCCCCTCATCTTTTACCCCAGATTGGAGCTCGATGTTTATCTCCAAATACTGCTCCATATTTTTCAAATATCCCTTG
>CAYIMH010000120.1:0-2057 GCA_964364525.1 uncultured Candidatus Saccharibacteria bacterium
TACCGCTCTCCTTCCTGTATTCATTGCCGATCCACTTGATAATTTTCTGATCGATATCCTCGCCGCCCAAATGATGATCGCCGTCAGTAGACTTAACCATTATGCTCTGTTCATCGCCGCCTTGGCCTGAGCCCGTCGAAGGGCCGCCACCGCTAATCTCCAGAATAGAAATATCGAAAGTCCCACCACCGAAATCGTAAACGGCGATTTTCTCGTCCTTCTTTTTATTAAAGCCGTAGGCCAACGCGGCGGCGGTCGGCTCATTGATGATGCGCCGCACCTTGAGTCCGGCGATCTCGCCGGCATTCTTGGTCGCTTGGCGTTGAGAATCGTCAAAATAGGCCGGGACGGTGATCACCGCCTCCTCGATTTTCTCGCCCAACTTGGCCTCGGCGTCCTTCTTTAATTTTTGCAAAACCAGGGCCGAGACCTCCTCGGGGCGAAAATATTTGTCCCCCATCTTCACCTTCACTCCGCCGTCATCAGAGTTGGCCACCTCATAAGACACCATCGCCTTATCGCTCTGGACTGAAGTATCGGCGAATTTGTGCCCCATCATCCGCTTGATGCCGTGGACAGTGTTCCTGGGATTGGTGACCGCCTGACGCTTGGCCAAGAGGCCTACCAGACGTTCGCCTGTCTTCGACACCGCCACCACCGAGGGCGTGGTCCGCGCCCCCTCAATATTCTCGATCACCCGCGGCTCGCCGCCCTCGACGTAAGCCATCGCGGAATTAGTGGTCCCCAAATCAATACCTAAAATTTTACTCATGACTTATTTTAACTTTGGCTGGTCTAATAACCCGACCGTTTAATTGATAACCTTTTTGCACTAACTCTACTACCATATTATCACCCTTGTCAACCCCCTCTATTACTCCCACCGACTCATGAGTGGCCGGGTCAAAGGGGACATCGATGGCGACAATGGCCTCTAGGCCGTTCTGGCGGAAAATGTCCTGTAATTTGGCATAAATATACTCGACCCCCTGCCGCCAATTGGCCGATACCGCTCCCCAGGCCTCTTTGTTGGCCATCGCCAAGTCGAAGCTATCGGCCAGGTCAAGAAGCTGGAGCAGGAGATCGGCCTTGGCATATTTTACCACTTCTTGACTATTGATTTCCTGCTCTCGTTTGTAATTAACATGATCGGCCTTAAGGCGCTGGCTCATGTTCAGATACTCCTGGCGCTCGACCTGACAAACCTTTAATTTTTCTCGTAACTTCTTTAATGCCGCGGCCGGATTAGCGACCTCGTCCTCGTCAACAAACTCCGATTCTGGCGTCGGAGCCAATTCCGGTTCGGAAGTCGCTTCCAGTTCCGGCTCATTAGCCAAGTTTTTGTCCTCCTCGTTCGCCATGATAATTAAAATTCGTCGCTAGCTCCGCCTTCGATATCTTCAACCTTAGGACGTTGCCGACCCTCATGCTGATCGTCCTCACACTCACAAGCTTCTAGCGGCTCACCGCTCTTAGGGCAATCACCGGCCATACAAAGACTCGGATTATCCGCCACCGTCTTACAAGTTCCCGTACAAATAAAGTGAGACATATTATTAAGCTATTAAATTATAATAATCAAGCATAGCAGAAACTTTTCAGCGATGATTATCTGCCAACTCATGTTTTAATTGGTCAAGAGCGACGAAATCACCATCCCCCATCTCTTTCCGGGCCTTATCTAAGGCTTGTTTTTCGGCGCGACTAAGACTAACCACCGGAATAACCCGTTGCCGGTTCAACAATGTCCGATATTCACGATGGGATAAAGTGATAGTAGCCGTAGACATAGGGGCTTTCTCTATTCTGGCAAGGCTGGCGGTTGCGGCAGTTCTTCATTAGCTGTTGGCCCTTCACCCGAGATCGATCCGGATCGGAAATAATAAATTCCGGCAATTGCAACAACAATTACAATCAGAATAATGATGATCCAAGTCTTCATATTGTTCGAGAAAATTAATTTGGTAAACTCGGCAGATTGGGCAAATTGCTGACCGTACCTGCCGGACTATTCAGACTACAAGTTCGACTAGCCCTCACCGCCAAACCGCGACGCC
>CAYIMH010000121.1:0-2022 GCA_964364525.1 uncultured Candidatus Saccharibacteria bacterium
CCCACCACTAATATCCAAGTTCTGGCGAACGTGCAAACGCTCGATAGTCTTTACAGTGACAAGCTAGACGCGTTAAAAGATCGTGGTAAGCCACGAGATTTATTTGATATTTGGTATATTTGTCAAAAATTAAGACAGCCTTTGCCACAAGATTTGCCTAAAATTGCCAAACGCGAGATTAGACAAGAATTGAATAAATTTTTACCGATGAACTTCGCGCTAGTAGTAAAAGAGTTAGAGGATCGCTATGGCGCCTAATACGTTGCAAGAATTGGAAAGGTTGGGCAAAAGCTACTACACCGTGGCCGATCTGGAAAAAGTGTTTAGTCTGAATCGCCGAAGTTTGCTAGTGGCGCTGACTCGTCTCAAAAAACGCGGGCAACTTTTACGACTATGTCGAGGAATTTATCAACTACCAAACCGCCCCAGCAACGCTTTCGCGATCGCCACCCAAATTTATCAGCCTTCATACGTCTCGTTTGAATCTGCCATGGCCAGTTATGGTGTGATAAGCCAAATTCCCTACACCGTGGCTTTGGCAACGGTTAATAAACCAAAAAGAATTGTAATTGGCGGCACAACCTGCGAATATCGGCACTTAAAACCAGACTTATTTTTCGGGTTTACGTTGGAAAATGGGGCATATATTGCCAGCCCAGAGAAGGCATTGCTGGATCAGCTGTACATGGTTTCAAAAGGTATGGCTGGGCTTGATTTTGACGCGTTGGATTTAAAAGTGATCAAAAAATCGGTTTTGCGCTCAATGATGCAAAAATATCCGCTCGCCACGCGAAAATTGGCCCGAAGTTTACTTGGTCAAATTGGGAAAAGTAGTATCAGTGTTAAATAAAACTGAATCATAATAATAAATACTTAGGTGTGAAGCTGTATCACCTCGGAGGTGATAGAGGCCTGTACGGAGGTGATAGAGGCCTGTAAGAGTCTAATGAAGAGTCAGATTTTACTGGTTAAGGGGTAGGGGGCTCGCCAAAGATAGCGCCCCTACCCCTTAACAATCCTTAAGCCTAGCCACGCTAAGAAACACAGAAACATTGTAGGGGTGGCTCACGAGCCACCTTTTCGCCATGACCAAAAACGGTCGGTTGACAAAATCAAATAATTGTGCTAATGTTAAATGTTTTCATCGGCAATTCATGTGCTGATGAATGCACTCGTTTAACAATAAAAACAAAATGATAATGCATAATGCATAAATCATAATGTTGGTGCGCCTCCGGCGCATTCTTTCCTGAAGGGGGAAATCAGATGTTTGCAAAGATTGCAGGGTTGATTGTCGCATCGTTGTTCGTTTTCGCGTCCCCGCAGAGCGGGGCGCAGGACATGTCGGTTGGGGTCGGCGCTACGCCGACATTGGCGCGAAAGGTCACCTCCCCGATCGCGGGAAAGAAAGTTTACCTCGAGAGGCCGAGGGGAAGCTGGTCGCGGTACGTGCGGGACGATGCTTCCGAGGTGGCTATGAAAAAGCTGGTCGCCGACCTCGGCGGCCTACGAGTTCTTGACCGGCGCGCCGCCGACCTGTTCATGGTCGGGACCTTCACGGTAGATTTGGCCCGGCGCCAGCGGAAAGGCGGCGGCGGTCAGATTGATCTGTCTGGGGTAATATCCAGATTAGGTCAACTCGGCAAGTTCGTTCCGCGGCGAGCTGATCTTGAAAGTCGAGACGAGCGGTGGGATATGTCGTCCACCGTCGATTTCGACTTCGCCACGGTTGGCCGAGACGGTCGATCGTCTAATGTTGTACTTCAGATGTTCGGTCAAGTATCGCGTAGCTCCGTCCGGTCAACGGATCAGCAATTGCGCGCGACATTCGGTCGTTGGTACTCGGGCGCCGCGTTCGAGCTTAACGGCTCGAGCGACACCGAGCCGGAGTATATGGCTCGGGCGGCCTTGGCGCTAGCGTTTGAAAACGCGACGGCGCGGGGTAACCCGGCGGCTAAACGGGCCACTCAGTCTTTTTCCGCCTCTCGATACTCGCCCCGCCTGCTCAAGGTGGAGGCGAAT
>CAYIMH010000122.1:0-1914 GCA_964364525.1 uncultured Candidatus Saccharibacteria bacterium
CACGAGCTGCCGACAACAATGGCAATAAAGAAGAGCGAGAGCAGAAGATAAAGCGCAACGATTGAGTATCGCCCGCGATAATTAAGCTGATTCTCTCGGATAATGTTTGGTGGTAATAGGTTAATCATAGTATTGTCGCAGGGCTAGGCCAATAGCGGTGGCATATTTTTGGGACTGATTGAGGGTGATCGGTGGCGTAATCTGACCGACCGGCAAGACATTGGTCCAGACATCGCCCAGATTAATGGGGACGGTAAAGCTGGCCGCCAAATATTCTACCAAACCGGGCAGGGTCGCTTGGCCGCCGCAGACGATGAGCTGATTAATGGGCTCGCGCGGACCGATTTCCTCGTTGGTTTGGCGGGTATTCCAGTAATTATAAATTTTATTAACCTCATCACGCAGTACGGAGACGGTAGGCATCAGAGCGTAAATCAATTCCTTGTTCTGGTTGGCGAGGAGGCCGTGTTTCTCCTTGAGCTTTTGGGCCGTCTCATAATCAACTTTCAGATTCTTTTTAATTGATTGAGTTAAACTCTCGCCGCCGACGCCCGAAAGAGTCGAAGTGAAGAGGACCTTCTGACTCTTGGTGATAAAGAAACTGGTCCGCGTTTTGCCAAAGTCAATAATCATGGCGGTGATTGGATCGTGGCGATGAACAACGGCCCGGGCAATGGCTTGGGCCTCGATCTCGTAAGCTAGAGGCTCGAAGCCGGCCCCGGTTAGTACGGCCTGATAGTCGAGGATGAGTGGTTTAGGGAAGACGGTGACGGCGAGATCATAATTCTCACCCGGTTCCTCGGCCCGCTTCAAGACCTCGTAATCGAAGACGGCCTCGCCCGGCTTCAAGGGAACATATTGCTCCAATTGAAGCTCAAGGCTCTGGCGGATCTCGGCGGGCGCCATGTAGGGCAAGCTAAGCCGAAGAATGAAGGCGTGTTCTTCGGGCAAGGAGACGACGGCGAAGGGGTCCTTGAGGCCCTGGCGCAAGATCTTAAGGGTTTGGCCCAGACCTGCTCGGTTTTTAATTTGGCCGGAATCCACGAAGCCGACGGGGATGCTTTGCTCGCCGAAGAAGTCCACCGTGAAGTTTTTCCGATCCGGCGTAAGCTTAATATATTTAAGTGAACGGTCGGAAACGTCGAGTCCGATCACTGGTTGCGCCAAGAACTTGGGCGGTGGAAAAAATTTAGCGAGTAAGCCACTAACCATCGCCTAATTATAGCGCAGGCGGCGAGTGTCTATCAATATAGCTCTTCAGTATCAAGGCCGCGGCCGAGGCGTCGTGTTCGGCGGTTTTGCCCTGAAGGCGTTCGGCCTCGGCGCTGGTAAGAAATTCCGGTTCCAGGATAATTGGCAGGCCAGTTTTTTCGGCTAATTGTTTTTGGAAACTGGTAATTTGCTTCATCACTGGATTAGCTTCGCCACGATAATCACGTGATTCACCCAAAACAATCTGTGTCACCCCCTCCTTTTGGCAAATCGCCGCAATGTCGTTGGCCACTTTCTGATCGCCGGTATTGATCAGCACCTGATAGGGGAAAGCAAAGCGCCCGCTCTCATCCGAGAGCGCCAACCCCACGCGCTTGGTGCCGTAATCGATGCCGAGTAGTCTCATTTATCTTCCCAACTCTAGCATATTCTGCTACAGTAACGATATGCTCACCGATCTGACATCTTTAATTAGGCCTGAAAATATTTGGCTTCTGGCGATTCTGGCGATCTGGTCCTTGATCTGGAAAGGTCTGGCCCTCTGGTACGCCAGTGGCCGCCGTCAGAAGGCTTGGTTCATCATCCTGCTCGTCCTCAATACCGTCGGCATCCTGGAGATTATTTATCTGTTTTTCGTCGTCAAGGTGCAGGATAAATCATCAGAAATTGCTCACGAGTAATTGTAATTAGTTGTAATGAATA
>CAYIMH010000123.1:0-903 GCA_964364525.1 uncultured Candidatus Saccharibacteria bacterium
CATGGTTCGGCCGAGGAAGCGGCGGCACGACTCTTGTACGTCTGCCAGCGGCGAGGTCGGTGGCTCGGCGTGCGCTTTAGTGTCTTTACCATGGCGCTGGAGCGAGAGCTCAAAGAACACACCACCGTCGGTCTGGCCGCCCTGTCCCGCCAGACCGAGGAGGAACGCTACGCGCGCGAGCGAGCAGTCTATGACTGGCTGGATCACCGTACAGGCGGTCTCTATGGGCGCCTGGCTGGGATTCTGGAACTTCGTCTCGGAGTTTCCTGGCTGGTGCCCCTACCACCGCGGGACATCAAGGTTCCGGATTTGCATCTGCCGGAGACAGATAGTCACTTCCAAGGTTTGCGTTATCTCGCCGACGGCTTCACTCGTCTGGAGGAGGCGGGCATGGTGGCAGTACAAGACTTGGTCATCTTCCCGCGTCCAGCGCTGGCGGAGAAGGTCAAGAGCGGGCGCTCTGTGGGCTGACCCACTACTCACTCGCAACATCGTAGTATCCGGCCGTGTGCCTTCCGCACCGGCCTTCTTTTTTATCTTAGCACGACTTGTCTTTTACATAAATTTCATTTATACTGGGGCAACGAAGCTCATGGCAAATGGATGGTATGCCAATACATCGTCGTCTAAACCAGCACTTTTTTAAGACTTGGTCTCCCGGGATGGCCTACCTTTTGGGGTATATTGCAGCCGACGGAGCGATAACTATCGGCAAGCGGGGGAATTGCTATTTAGAAATTGAGTCGGTTGATGCTGAATTGCCTCGTTTAGTCAGGTCGTTGTTGAATGCGAATCATAAAATTACAGTGCGGAAACGGCTCGGACAGGGTCGCTATTATAGACTTCAGATAGGTAGCAAAATGTTGATTAGGGATTTGGCTAGGCTCGGGATGACTCCAAGAA
>CAYIMH010000123.1:913-1912 GCA_964364525.1 uncultured Candidatus Saccharibacteria bacterium
AAGTCCCGGATCAATTCTTCCCCCATTTCGTTCGTGGATATTTTGATGGTGACGGCAACGTTAACTTCTGCATTACGAAGCGTTATGATCGGCCAGGACATATTAAACACTTACATACAGTGTTTACCTCCTGTAGTCAAAGATTTTTGAAGGTTTTGCATCAAAGATTGTCGAGCTTAGGAGTGGCCACCGGCGGTTCTCTCTATTTTTCTAGCGCATATAGATTAGTGTACGCTGGAAAAGATAGTGTGAAATTATACTATTTTATGTATAGTAAACTTCACGTCTTATGCTTGAAACGTAAGAAAAAATACTTTAGAATAGCTATACGTAATTTCCTGAGTAAAGGTTTTCTTTCTAGGGCGGGCCGGTAGTTCAGCTGGTTAGAATGCTGCCCTGTCACGGCAGAGATCGCGGGTTCGAGTCCCGTCCGGCCCGCTTTGGGAAGAAACTTTTATGTCACCAAAAACAAAACACGTTCTCTTTGACACCGGTGTTATTGCCCTGAGTGTGGCGGTGGGGATCGGACTCGCCAAGAGCAATTTGGTTGAGCAGATGTCTTTGGTGTTTCACGGCTTTGTCTACTTCGCCAGTTTTGTGGCCGGCTTATTTTTTACTTCGGTTTTTACCGTGGCTCCGGCGACAGTTGTGCTGGGAGAAATTTCTCTTTATAATTCAGTTTTTCCAGTAGCTTTTTTTGGCGCTTTGGGTTCGATGCTTGGAGACATGGTAATTTTTTATTTGGTGCGCAGTCATGCCAGCGCTGACCTCGAGTATCTTGTAAAAAGTATTAAGTGGCGCGAGCGGTTCTGGTTTTTTCGCGGTCGGTTTTTTAAATTAAAGTTCAGGCGTTTTATTCTGCCAGTTGTGGGGGCAGTGGTCATTGCTTCACCGCTACCTGACGAGATCGGCGTAGCCATGCTCGGCTTGTCTAAACTTAAAACTTCGGTAGTTATGCTGTTAAGTTTTTCTTTTAATTACCTCGGCATCCTGCTGGTT
>CAYIMH010000124.1:0-1857 GCA_964364525.1 uncultured Candidatus Saccharibacteria bacterium
CGTCTGCATTGTATCAAAAAACTGGGGGTTGGAGCATTTCGTTATTCACAGTATGTCGTAATTCGATCACAGTGGAGGCCAAAACCCTCGGTAATTAACTTTACCGGGGGTTATTTTTGTGCCATAATCAGTAGATGGAGCCAATTAAACTCTCTTTCGTCTATTCTCAGGAGCTGGAGTTGCAAAGAGTGGTTTCTGCCGCAAAGAGAATCGACTGGTACTTAAATCATGGTTATCGCCTAGATTGGATATCTTTCCCCAAGATTTTAGATTTCGGCAAACGAAAAATTTTTTCAGAAGCAGAAGTTCTGGCGGCTATTCAAGCAGAATATGACAAAAATATCTTTATTCTTGCCGCCACTAATTTGGACCAGCTTTACGATCCCTACAAAACCAAGCTGGCTCTATTTATCAGACGTCTTGGTTTGCCGATTATCTCGCCAATCATTGTTACTCTGACCCGTTACGGAATGGGCGGCGGTTATTCTCTGCCTAATAGTGTGGTCGTTAATATTACTCAACGGACGGAAATAAATTCACTCACTACCACGCTTCACGAGATCATCCATCTCCATCTCCATATTCAACATTTAATTGAGAAGCATAGAGTCACTCACTGGTCCAAAGAGGCCCTGGTTAATTTGTTATTCGGGGCGGCTTTTCCGGATCTCCAAAAAAAGGATAACCAGATACCTCGCGAGGTAAACATCGAAAAGGTCAAAATTATTTATCAATCGAATTTTCCTGATATCGAAGAGATAATTTTAATGGTTGGCAAAATTAATGCTCCGGAACCGGCCATATAAGTCTTACGGGGCGGCATCCTCAGGATTTGTTTAGAAGCAACAAGGGGGCGATCAAGACTTACGAGAAATGCGGATTTAAAATATCCGGAATTAAAAAATATCCGAACAATAAAAACTTACCACAAACCCTGAAGATGGTGTTTCTTAGTGGGGCCTAGGGCCTACTTCCGTGGAGGCGGTTATGATAGAATAACTAAATGCGTGAAGATATTGTCAGCATATTGTCTGCCGGCATACTGGCTCCCTCGGGCGAAAATTGTCAGCCGTGGAGATTCAAGGTGATTGACGATAATTCGTTCTTTCTCTACAACGATCCTGAGGCCGATCGTTCCGTTTACAATTTTAGGCAGCTTGGATCTTACGTTGCTCATGGCGCCGCGATAGAGAATATGGAGATTAAAGCCATGGGGCTCGGTTTAATGTCTAACACGGAATTATTTCCGGAAGGTGAAGATTCTAATTTGGTTGCTAAAATTAATTTAACCCGAGAGGGAGGTGGAGTGGCGGATCCTCTTGAAATTGCGATTGAGAAGCGCTGTACCAATCGCAAGCCTTACGATCCGGCGTATCGATTATCCGAGTTAGAGAAATCCCAATTTGAGCTAGTCCGCAAAGAAGGGGCCATTAGTTATTTTATCGAAAACAGGGAGCGAATAGAAAATATTGCGAAGGCGATAAGTATTTCAGAAAGAGTTTTGTTTGAAAATAAAGAACTGCACGATTTCTTCTTTAATCATGTGACTTGGACTAAGGAAGAGGATGAAACTAGGCGGACTGGCTTTTTTATCGACACGCTCGAGTTACCAGCGCCCGCCAAGGCTGGTTTCAAACTATTCCGGCGCTGGCCGGTACTCAATTTCATGAACAAACTCGGCGCTTCTAAGAAAGTGGCGACCGAGAATACTAAAACCTACCAATCAGCTTCGATGATCGGTCTCATAACAGTACCCAGTCTGAATCCAAAAGATTTTGTTCGGGCCGGCAGATTGTTCCAAAAAATTTGGTTAACAGCAACTAGGCTGGGCCTTAGTCTGCAACCGATGACGGGCGT
>CAYIMH010000125.1:0-1853 GCA_964364525.1 uncultured Candidatus Saccharibacteria bacterium
GCTTCGCGCGTCCCACCAAAAAGTTGGTCTTTTGTCTGAAACTCGGATTCTGGAGTGAGTGCTTGGATTCGAAAATTGGTATTGACGTTAGTATTCCTCGCGCTTGGAGATTCTCGATGATCCTGATGAGACAGGCGGTCGCCGAGAGGGACAGCTCGGTCATCGTTTCTAGGGCCTCTACTAGTAAATTGAGGTCTTGTTCCAAATGCTGGTTGGCATCATTTTCATTGGTCATAAGAGTTTCTCCTGGTTTTGGATTTTTGTAATGAACCGTGCTATTGTATGACTATTAGAAAAACTAATTTTTGTCAACAATATGGACAGTTTTATGTCTAGTGCCGTTGAATCGAAATTGACGCCCAAGGACTTCTTTTTGCATCTGGGAATGATGGTGGGATTCTACGCGGTGGTGATCGCGCTACTCAACCTATTGTTTCGGGTCATTAACGTTGCTTGGCCACAGGTGACGCAATATGATTATCAACCGTCGTCTTCAATTAGTCTCCAGGTGGCCATCTTGGTGATCGTTTTTCCGCTCTTCGTGATTTTGTCGATTTTGGTAGGACGGAGTTACTTGGCCGAGCCGGAGAAACGTCAACTCTGGGTGCGACGTTGGCTCTTGGTGCTGACTCTCTTCGTCGCCGGGATCGCGCTCGCCGTGGATCTCATCACTCTTATTTATTATTTTCTTGACGGGCAGGAATTAACCATGGCCTTCATCCTGAAAGCGTTGGCGGTCTTGGTGGTGGCTGGCGCGGTCTTCGGTTATATGCTCCAAGACTTGCGCGATCGCCTGAAGATGGGCGGGAGAGTTTGGGTGATTGTCGCGGCTCTAGTGCTCATCGCTTCTATTGTAGCCGGTTTCTCGGTGATTGGCTCACCACGCACTCAACGTCTGCGCCGTTACGATGATCAGAAAATTTCTGATCTCCAAAATATTCAATGGCAGGTGATTAATTATTGGCAGCAAAAGGGGCGCTTAGCGAAAGATTTAAAAGAATTGAGCGATCCCTTGACCGATCAGGTAATTCCTAAAGATCCACAGACGGGCAAAAATTATGTTTATAAATTGGGCGAGGGGAAGGCCTTCGAGCTCTGTGCCAACTTCAGTCTGGAGAGTCAGAAATTCTCGACCACCAAGGAAAATTTCGCCCGACCTTATTACGTCGGCAATCCCATGAGTGAGAATTGGCAACACGCCGCCGGCCAAGTTTGCTTCCAGCGGGTAATTGACCCGGAGCGTTACCCCGTCAATCAACCCCGGCCGGTGAAGGCGGTGGATTAGATAAATAAAATCACCCCGCGGCTTGTGAGCACGCGGGGCGAGGAGGGAAAGCCTTTTCTCTGGGCTAATTTCGTGGGGCGGCAGAAGAGATAGCCGGTGGATTGGTCTTGAAGAGCAAGCCGTCTTTTTTGATGTCCACGATCCCGAAAAAGAAACCAGCCAAAAAAATCATCGTCATCCCAAGCAATGCCAACCCGATTTTTTCTGTTTTACAAATACTTCCAATGATCACCGCTCCCACCAGTAGCAATACTGTTCCGGTTCCAATGAACGCAAGCTCCATACAGACTCCTTATTTTTGGGTTTTTGACGAAAAACAAACGCCACTTTTGATTATCCACATAATCTATAATTAGTCAAGATTAATTTGTTTGGCTAAATTGCTATACTTTTAGACATGAGTCAAACTGGCGATTACGACCACAAGGCGATCGAGAAAAAGTGGCAGAAGGAATGGGCGAAGAAGGAAATTTATAAGACCGAGAGTAATTCACCCAAGCCGAAATTCTATATTCTCGACATGTTTCCGTACCCTTCGGGCGAGGGGTTGCATGTGGGGCACGTTGAG
>CAYIMH010000126.1:0-1838 GCA_964364525.1 uncultured Candidatus Saccharibacteria bacterium
GGTTAAACCTTCCGCGGAAGGTTTAACCTTGCCGACAACCGGGCTGGTACCCCGGGCGCTTGTTTTCGATTCCGAATTCTCGACGCATCAGGGGGTGATTGTTTACGCCCGCGTGACCGACGGCGAGATCAGGAAGGGTGATCGGCTGGCCTTCGCCGCCAGCGGCGAAAAGTTTTCTGTCTTAGAGCTTGGTACTTTCCAACCCGAGAAACGTCCGACCGAGAGCTTGGGGGCCGGAGAAATTGGCTACCTAGTGACCGGCATCAGGCAATCGGGTCAGGCCCGAGTCGGTGACACGATCATTGATCCGCTTCGGCCACTTCTGCCCTTCCCAGGTTATACCGAACCGCGGCCGGTGGTCTGGGCCTCGATTTATCCGGAAGGTCAGGATGATTTTAATGATCTCAAACGCGCCCTCGAGCGCCTGCAACTCTCCGATGCTTCGTTGTCTTTTGTCGAAGAATCGTCTACCGCGCTCGGTCGTGGCTTCCGTGCCGGTTTCCTCGGCCTGCTTCACTTGGAGATTATCACCGAGCGCCTGAAGCGCGAGTTTAATCTCAATCTAACCATCGCCACGCCGACTATCGGTTATCGCATTGTTGATAATCGTAGCGGGCAATCTGATTATGTTTATTCACCCCATCTCTTCCCCGATCCCGAGCCGTGGCGAGCGATCTACGAGCCTTGGGTGGCGGCCAAGATCATCGCGCCGCCAGCTTATTTGAGCCCAATTATCAAAATCTTCAACGAGCATGAGGTGGCGCTATTAGCTACCACCAATTTGGGCATTAATCGGGTCATGGTGGAAGTAGAATTGCCACTCCGCGAGTTAATGCGTAATTTTTTCGATAACTTAAAGAGCGTTTCCTCTGGTTTTGCTTCCTTCTCTTATCAATTGATTGATGAGCGCCTAGCCGATGTCACTCGTCTCGATATCGTCGTTAACGAGCGGGTGGTGCCAGCTTTCTCGAGGGTCATTGCTCGTCGTCGGGCGCAAGTAGAGGCCGAGGCGGCGGTTGAGAAATTAAAGACGGTGATGCCGCGCCAGCTTATTATTATTAAGCTTCAGGCCAAGGCGCTGGGGCGCATCCTGGCCGCACGGTCCATCTCGGCGCTCCGCAAAGATGTGACCGATTATCTCTATGGCGGCGATGTGACGCGCAAAATGAAGTTGCGCGAGAAGCAAAAAAAGGGGAAGAAGAAGATGCAAGCCCGCGGTACCGTTCAGATTCCGCCAGAAGTTTTTTTGAAGATGGTAGCTTCCGAGCGCTAAAAGAGAAGCGCGGGGATATAGAGGAGAATCATTCCCAAGATGGTCAAGATGCCAACCACGACCCAGAGAATCTGAAGACCCCGCTTGTGTTTTTTGTTCAGTAGCATTACCTTATAGTAAGCCTTTCATGATCAAATTTCAACCTCGTCGCCGTTTCCGTGATCTGCTTTACACCAAGTTGGCCGTTGTTATTTTGTTCATCGCGGTGCTGGGTTTATCGCGCTCGGTCTATCTCACTTGGCGGCGCGAGCGCTTAGCCGATGCCGAGCGCCGGGCGGTGCTCGACCAATTGGCTTCACTCGGGACGCGCCAGAGTCAATTGACCGCCGACCTCGCCTCCTTGCAGACGGAGCGGGGCGTTGAGGAACGCATTCGCCAACAATTCTCGGTGGCTCGGGAGGGTGAGCGGGTGGTTAACGTCATCCTACCGCCAGCGACGACCTCCACCAGCACCGGGTCCGGCTTACCATGGTGGCAGGTTCTGGGCAATCTGTTCAAGTGAAATTTGTTGACGGTTTACCGCGAGCGTAGTCGAGCGGGTATGGTTTAGTGGTAGAATGCGGCC
>CAYIMH010000127.1:0-1830 GCA_964364525.1 uncultured Candidatus Saccharibacteria bacterium
GCCAAATTCAAACATATTTTGTGAAAACAGGCCGGCGTTTTTGTACTTTATACCCGATGTCGCCTATCGTCTTGAGCCCTTCGGCTTCGGGGTCGGTGATCTCGATTGAAAAAGTTTCCTCGACCCTCATCACCAGCTCGACACTGTCGAGCGAATCCGGCTTGAAGATGTCCAACTCTGTCCCATCAGAAATCGGTGGGATATCACCTCGATTGAGACCTTGACCGTCAATGATGCTGACAATTTTCTCTCTAATCTCGTCTCTGGTCACTTAGACCTCCTTCCTAAAACAGGTTTATGGTGTGTCCAAAACAAACCTGATGATAGCGGATTGTTAAAAATAAGTCAAATTTTTGGTATAATGACCACGCTAAGAAAGTTTGCAAAGTTTTTTAATACGGAATATATTAATAATAGCTATGGCTTTCTTTTCCAAAACTCACCTAATCTTCTTTGCCGTCGGTGTGCTCCAGGATCTGATTATCACTTTCTATTATCAGGCCGTGGCTAAAGATTGGCCGCTACGTTCGGCCACGCTCTCGATCGTTGTCACGCTAGTCAATATCTTCGTCCTCTACGCCATCATAAGTGACGTGGAGCAACAAGTGGCCTCGGTGATCGTGGCCTATGCGCTCGGTAATGGCCTCGGCACTTACTTGGTGGTTAAGGGGCATAGACAGAAATGGCTCAAAAAAGGCTAAGTTGACTAAATAATTTAAAGTGTTAGCTTTATCCCAGACCGCGCGTGGCGTGGTTAGGTATTTGACATGAGAGGGAGCTATCATGAAGGTTACTATTGATCTAGGATCACCTCGGGGTTGTTCAGAGGCAACGAAGTCAATCAGCCGATACGTTGCGACACGGTTCTTGTTTGTATGCTTGGCGGTGTCAGGGAAGTTGGGCCAGTCCGAGAGGTTGGTGGAGAGCATCTCTGTTCACTATGAACCAGAGTCTGGTGGCGGTTTCGGTGGTGTAGGCCTTGCCCACTACCAGATTGCCGTGCGGTTATTTGGTCGCAATGGCGATTTACACCTGTCAGCCAAACCTGATTGGGAGAACGACTTGGCTGACGCGATGGCCTCCTCGATTCTAGGGGCCATCAAAACCGAAGCGGAGGCCGAGCAGAACAGAGCCAACGAGATCTTAGCGCTGATCCCGGTCGGCCCTGAGCCGAAAACTGCCGCCCTTGCCTCCACTTGAAGCCGATCCGCCATGCCCACCACTCGGGCCTCTGGCGGATTTTTTATCTCTCTAATTCTCTCGCGATTTCGCTTAGACGATTATATTTGGCCAAGCGTTCGCCGCGGCAGGGAGCGCCGGACTTCAAGAGGGGAGCGGCCACGCCGACGGCCAAGTCGGCAATGAAGCTATCTTCGGTCTCGCCCGAGCGGTGGGAAATAATAATTTCATAATTGGCGGCGCGAGCTTGTTTGATTACCGCCAGGGCCTCACTTAGAGTGCCGATCTGGTTAGGCTTGATGAGAATGGTGTTGGCAACGTGTTGGTCAATGCCCATTTGCAGGCGGGCGGGATTGGTGACAAATAAATCATCGCCAACCAATTTTACTTTATTGCCCAGCCGCTTGGTCAATTCTTGCCAGCCGCTCCAATCATCCTCGGCCAACCCGTCTTCAATGGCGATAATCGGATATTTAGTCAGCCAATTTTCGTACAGATTAATTAATTCAGCGCCGGACATTTCCCGACTCTCGCGAGGCAGGTTGTAGATGCCATTCCGATATAACTCGCTGGCCGCCACGTCGAGGGCAATACTGACGTCTTGCCGAGGCTTGAATCCAGCGGCCTCTATCGCTTCCACCAATAATTTCA
>CAYIMH010000128.1:0-1825 GCA_964364525.1 uncultured Candidatus Saccharibacteria bacterium
GCGGCACCGCAGATCACTTGTCTTTTAAACAACTGGCTCATTGAATCGCCGGGGCGTGCCGTTAATCCTCAGGAACTTCGCTATTCGGTTTTTGATGGAGACTCCGGAAAAGACGCAAGGCGCGATTTTCAATATCGTTATCGGATTGACCCCTGCCTTGTCAAAAGTCAGACAGAAAAGCAACCGGAGGCTTTAGAAGACGCGGTTATCGTCGGGACAGGGAAATTTAATTTTTCTGTACCCGAAAGGTTGCCGCCTGCGAAAGTTGGCCAAGGATATACTTATTCATTTTGTCTGCCAAAGCCGTCAGCAGGCAAGGGCTGCGGTGCGGACTATAAAACTAATAACCCGACTGGGGGGAAACCGTACTATTCTTTTGATTCTAATCTAGATGATCTAGATTTTTATTTGGATTTTGATGGATTATTAAATGGTACGCCGAAACGCAGTGGGACAAAATCCTTTTTGGTGTGTGCTAAATATTATGGCGAGTATGACGAGAAAAAAGGTGAGTACCCCGTTGAGCCGGTAGAGACAATTTGCAAAAACACCGTCTTAGAAATTAAGACCTCGGAGCATGAATTAATTCTTGATCTTCCAGACCGATTGCCGTCAGCGAAATTGGGAGAGGATTATTATTATAAATTTATTGCTTTTGGTTCGCCACCCTATAAATTTGGCGTAGATTTCAGTGGTCTTCCAGAGGGACTCGCAGTAGACACCATTAATGGGACTTTGACCAATAAGCCATCGCGCAAAGGAGAGTTTCAATTTGAGGTTTGCGTTACCAATAGTTTAAAAGCCGAGGTTTGTAAAAATACTTCTTTGACAGTTGGGGATTCCGCCACCGTAAAAGACCTTAGCTTAGTAGTTCCTAATCCACTGCCTTCAGCTACATTCGGCCAATCTTACAGTTATACATTTGAACCGACCGGAGGATTTAAGCCCTATTCTTTTGAAATTGAGAGCGGTTATTTGCCATTCGGATTAAAATTAAATTCTTCTAATGGATTTTTAACTGGGCTCCCTAAATATAATCTGGCAGACAGCCAAAGTTTTGATGTTTGTGTTTCAGACCAGTATGGATATAGAGTTTGCAAGCCAACCCGTTTAGCAGTTATTCCTAAAGCAGCCCCGCCACCGCCACCCTCTGCTCCTAATTGCAGCGGCGGCAAATATAATGAGTGCAAGTGCGGTGACGGTTATATTTATAGTTGTGCCAAAAGCGGCTATTATGTCCAATGTTCATCTGGAGGTGGCGCCAAATGTATTTCTTCAACTGTTCCGGCGCCAGCCCCGACACCAGTTCCTGGTCCAACTCCGACGCCACCGCCTTCTTCAACTGCCCAAGCGTTTATTTATGATGGCAGCGTTACGCTAACCGCCAAAAGCAAGTATCGTTGTTCTACTTGCGCCGCCGATTCACCGGTCGATGAACAAACTATATCATTAACAATGAATTTTTCTGATCTTAAAGCTTCGAGTTTTGGTGGAAAAGTTTACAGTACGGGAAACTTTCAATATTCTTGTTCTATAGTAGGTCCTAAAATTAATCTATCTGCTTCTTATAGCGGCACTTTAGAAAATATTTATGTTGGGGCTACCTATTTATCTGGAGGCCAATCAAAATTTAATGGTCAGGAAGGCATACATTTCGTTCTCGGAGCCCCACCTTATAAATATTTCCAAGATAAGTGTGCGGGTAAGGTATTGGGCCCATCTGGTTTGGCCGGGAAAGCCCTTGGAGACAGCCATGCTTTTATTGATAACGGTTATACACCACACGGTTACTTTGCGAAAAATTTGATAAAAACCGCAGGTGATA
>CAYIMH010000129.1:0-1795 GCA_964364525.1 uncultured Candidatus Saccharibacteria bacterium
GAGAGTGAGCTGGCCCTCGAAACCGGAGTCAATGATGCCAGTCAGATCGAGGGAGAGACCGCGGCGATTGGTGGAGGAGCGCGGGTAGAGCACGGCCATCAAGTCGTTGGGGATCTTAATTGATTCGAGAGTAGAAACCAAAATGTATTCTTGTGGCAGGAGCTCAAAGTATTGACCTTCCTCTAGCTCGAGGACTTCGAAGGAATCGCGGTTTTGCTTGTCGAAGTGGATGATGTCGAGCGCTTCGCGGCCGGCCGGCGTGATGTGCCAGAGCTTGGGGATGAGGAAGGTATAACCGAGCCGCAGATCTACCGTGTGTTCTTGCAATTGGAATTGGTCGAGCGGCGGCTTGAAGGTGATCTCGCCGTTTCTAACGCGTTCTAAAATTTGGACTTTGGTGATGACGGACATGGGAATAGTTTTTGGGTCTTAGCCCTCAGCTTTTAGCTTAGAGACCCGATAATTTAATAATATCACTTGCTCATCCAATTTTTTCACTTCTCTTAACTCCAAATTAGCCGCAATTTTTTTGGTGAATAAACTTATACCCTGGCCGAAAAGTTTGGGCTCGATGGTGAGACAAAGCGTATCAACCAGGCCAGCTTTCAGGAACAGGGTGTAAATACTGGCACCACCGCAGATCGCGACTTCTTGATAACCTTTTAGGGCTAAGTTTTTCAAGAGTTCGGCAGGCGGAAGACTGGTGTATATTAAATTTTCAGCGTCATGAGGTTTCGCCTCGTGAGTGTAGACAACGTTTAGACGCTCGGACAGGGGTTTGCCGATCGTGTCGTAAGTTTTGCGGCCCATAATGATCACTCCGGCTTGCTTGGTGCGCTCAATGAAAAATTGCTTGTCGGCGCGGCTAGTCCAGGTGGCGGCGTGGTCGTTGGTCTCGGCGATGAAGCCGTCGGCAGTGAGGGCGGCAATAATAAAAGTTTTCATACTATTGATTATAGAACTATTTTTAATCCCTTAATCGCTTCGCTCGGTTGATATTGATCAGCCAGATTTTTTACGATCGCTTCGACCAACTTATGATCTTTCTTCTCGGCCCGTTGGAGCGCGCGCGGCGGTAATGTTAACTTGATATTCTGATGCTGATTTTTTCGCTTAGCTAATTCCTTCGCGGCTTCGTAATGGATATCATAGACATGAGCATTAGAGATGGTGGTGGTGAAAATGCCCGGTCGCCGGCCAAGCGCTTGGGCTAGAATATGAGCGAGGAGCGCGAAGCCAGCCACATCGTGGGGGTGGCCCAGAATCATGTCATTAGAACGGATAATCAGGTGGAGATTGAGTCGCCCGCCGATGATGTTGACAATAAAAGTGAAGGGGCAGGGGACGTTCTTCTTTTGGATGCCACCTAAGCCGTCACTGGCCGGATCCCAAGCCGAGACGACGCCGTGGCGCGAGCTCGGTTCCTTTTTCAACAGTTGAATCAGTTTGGTAATTTGATCGCGGCCGAAGTGGCGCCGCCAGCGATAACCGTAGGCGACAGTAACGACGTCGCCCGGATTGACGAAGTCGTCCCAAATTTTAGTAAAGTCGCGGAGGAAGTCAGCCGGCTTACGACCGCCGGCCAAGAACCAACATTGTTCGGCGACAAAAATACGGATGGGAATTTTACGGAGCGTGAGAAGAGGAAAACCATCAGCTTCTAAATCAGTGGAAAAAGTCAGGCCCGGGAGCGCTTTAGCTTGGCGCCCAGTTCGCTCGTTTAGTTCTTCTATCCCTCGCTCCATAATTTGCCGGAGCAGATTATGATATACCTGGTCGAAGGTGGTCATGTGGG
>CAYIMH010000130.1:0-1680 GCA_964364525.1 uncultured Candidatus Saccharibacteria bacterium
CCTCGCCGTGCCGCCGGCTCTCCTCGCCCTCGCCCTCGCCGCCGCCGCCGACGCAGGAAAGGCATATGTGGTTTCCAGTGTCTTGTTTTACGTGGCGGCTATTCTAGCCTTGATCTTGTGAGTTAATTGGCCGCCGAGTAAATGTATTCGGCGGCCTTTTTTATGCTAAACTGTATCTACCATGCCCTCGGTGTGCTTTTATTTTCAGGTTCATCAGCCGCGGCGGGTGAAGAAGTATCGGGTATTTAACATCGGCAACGATCCGCATTACTTTAACGACGACTCTGACTCGAAAACCAACAATAGGAAAATTATTGCTAAGGTGGCGGGGAAATGTTATTTGCCCGCCAATCAGCTCCTGCTCGAGTTATTAAATAGACATCCGGAATTCAAAATTAATTTCTCATTGTCCGGAATATTTTTAGAACAATTAGAAGAATATGCGCCGGAGGTGCTGGCTTCTTTCCAAGCGCTGGTCAAGACCGGTCGAGTGGAACTCTTGAACGAGACTTATTATCACTCGCTGGCCTATCTCTACTCGGTAGATGAATTTCGGCGTCAGGTGCGCCTGCATCGCAAGAAAATTATTGATCTCTTTAATTACGAACCGGAAGTCTTTCGCCATACCGAATTAATTTACAATAACGCCTTGGCTCGCGAGGCGGAGGAGCTGGGCTTTAAAGGCATTTTGGCCGAAGGGGCGGACCATATTTTGGGTTGGCGTAATCCCAATTTCATCTATCAACCCAGTGCTTGGCCGGCGAGCGCTGGCCATAAGGCTTGGCGACCGAGTATCCGGCTCCTCTTGAAAAATTATAAATTATCCGATGATATCGCCTTCCGCTTTTCTTCTAAAGATTGGAGTGAGCATCCTTTGACGGCGCCTAAGTTTGCCGATTGGATCTCTGCGATCAACGGCAATGGTCAGGTAGTCAATCTTTTTATGGATTATGAGACCTTTGGCGAACATCAATGGGAGGATACCGGCATCTTCGACTTTCTGCGCGCTCTGCCGGCAGAGATGTTGAAGAATCCCGATAACGACTTCGTCACTATTTCTGATGCGATCAAGCGTTATCCGCCGCAGGGCGAGATCGACGCGCCCCACTTCTACTCTTGGGCTGATACCGAACGCGACCTCTCGGCTTGGCTGTCTAATCCGATGCAGAAAGAAGCGGCCGAGAAGCTCTACGAATTGGAACCCGTGGTGTTGAAGACCAAGAACGATCGGCTCATCAATAGTTGGCGGCGTCTCCAGACCTCCGATCACTTCTATTATATGTGTACTAAGTGGTGGAACGATGGCGATGTCCACAAGTATTTCAGTCCCTACGAATCCCCATACGAGGCCTTCATCTCTTTCATGAATGTGCTAAATGATTTAAAATTAAGATTGAACAATGTCTAAAGCGCTCACTCTAGGCAACGGTAATATCTTGATCAACATTGATCACCACGCGCGGGTGCGCGACTTTTACTATCCCTACGTTGGCCTAGAGAATCAAATTGGTGGCACTCACGCCCACCAGCTAGGGGTCTGGGTCGATGGTCGAATGAGTTGGCTGGCCGACGACACCTGGGAAATCCGAGTCAGCGCCGAGGACGAGAGCTTCATTGGTCTGACCGAGGCCGTTAATCGTCGACTGGAGGTCAAGTTGATGATCACGGACGCGGTCTATA
>CAYIMH010000131.1:0-1576 GCA_964364525.1 uncultured Candidatus Saccharibacteria bacterium
ATTTTTTTGTAATCAAAAATTGTGCTAAAATTGTGGGAACATGACGATTTTGTACGTATTAATTGGCTTAATTGTCGGCGGGGGATTGGCGTGGCTTATTTTGAGCGGCCGGCAGAAGCCGGCCGCGAATAACGAGCAAGGTTTCTTGCTCCTCCAGAATCAGGTTAATGAATTGGCCCGGGCCAATGGGGAATTGGTGCGGGTGTTGGACAGTAAATTATCGGAGTCGACAAAAACGATTCACGAATCGTTGCGGGTGCAGTCCAGCGAATCGAATAAAGTGATCCGCGATATTGTACAGGAATTGACCAAGGTGGGGGAGGGGCAGAAACAGGTGATGAACTTCACCGAGCAATTGCAGAATCTCCAGGACATCCTAAAGAATCCCAAGCAACGCGGGATCCTAGGGGAATATTATTTAGAAACTTTATTGAAAAATGTCTTGCCGCCCGGCTCTTATCAGATGCAATACCCCTTCCCCGACGGTACCATTGTTGACGCCGTAGTCTTCGTTAAAGACAAAATCATTCCCATTGATTCCAAATTTTCGCTCGAGAATTATAATCGGCTGGTGGAGACGCGCGACGAGGTCGAGCGCGAGCGCTTGGAGAAATTATTTGTCAGCGACTTGAAGAATCGCATCGTTGAAACTAGCAAGTATATCCAGCCAGAGCGGGGAACGATGGACTTCGCTTTCATGTTCATTCCTCACGAGGCCATTTACTACGATCTTTTGATCAACAAAATTGGCCGCGCCCCTGCGGGTCGGGCAGGCGCGCTTGATGACGATGCCGATAATTTAATCCAGCGGGCCGCTTCTAAATATCACGTCATCATCACCTCACCTACCGCTTTCCTCGCCTATCTCCAAACCGTTTTGCAAGGCTTGAATGCTCTGCGCATCGAAGAAACGGCCAAAGACATCATTAAAAGAGTGGGGGAGTTAGGCAAACACTTGGGTACCTACGACCAATATCTGGCTAAAATGGGCAATGCTTTGGGAACCACCGTCAGCCACTACAACGCGGCTTACAAAGAATTTAAAAAAATTGACAAAGATGTGACCCGGATCAGCGGCGTTTCGGCCGAGGTCGAGCCTCTGCAATTAGAGCGACCAAGTATTGAGGAATAAAAAGGCCTCTCACGGAGAGAGGCCTCGGATTTCAAGGGTCTTGCGACCCCGTGAAATGCAAAGGCGTGCGGCACCCCGTTTATTTGGCGCGGTCAAGGGGTGCCGCAGCGAGATAAAAGAACCGGCCTACTCTGCTCCCAGCCTACCACAGCCTCCCAAAAAAAGAAATCCCCACCGGCTCATTCAAGATAAATTCTAAGGCTGATGAGTATCAGTACGACACTAAAGGTAAACCAGCCGATAATCCCACTGGTGTTGAGAATGGGTTCCGCCCAAATCTCATTGCCGTTCGAGATCGACGCCCTTTCAATCCGGTACATGAAATTATTCCAGGGCCTACGAATGGTCCTGCCTGCATATTGGAAAACTCCCGGAGTGGTATCGGGTTGCCAGGCCCTGATGACCACGTTTGCCCCGTGATGGTCTAGACCGTCGGACATAATT
>CAYIMH010000132.1:0-1575 GCA_964364525.1 uncultured Candidatus Saccharibacteria bacterium
TACTCGGTGGGGAAAAGAAAAATAGCAACTAATTTATTCCATTAAACCTAATTTTGATTTATTTCATTATTTTTCATATAATACATTTGTATTCGCTTTGCGAATTCTGAATTAAATGCCGCCAAAGAAAAACTTGAAATTGTCAGCGGTGCGGCTCACTTCGACTTCGCTCAGTACAAGCCGCCGCCTTTCTAGATTTTCGCGGGGGGTTTCTCGCCCCGAGCTTGTCGAGGGGCGAAATGGGTTCGGACTAATTCAAGAATACTGCATCAATTGGCCCCGGTCGTTGTGGCTGGGCGATAGCCCGGCTCGCGGGTTTGCCAGTATTTAATGACTTGGTGAAGGCGGGTGGGATCTAATGGTGGCAATGGGGCTGGGGCGACGGTCTCCGAGCCGCGGCCGATTTTATTTTGCATATTACGGAAGGTCCAGAGATGGAGGGTGCCGACGGCGACAAGTAAGATCAGCCACCAGATGATGAGGCGATGCCAGTCGCGAAACGGGCGTGGCCGCCGCTTAAGCGGGTCTTTGGCACCATGATGATGTCGCCAGAGTCGGAACCATTTTTTTAAATTCAGTTTATTCATCTTATTAATTATTGATTGGTGTATTGGCCTCGGCCTGATAGCTCAAAAGCTCGAGGTTAAAGTTGCCAGACCAGACGACATCCCTCTCGCCCGACTGTAGATTGCCGGTAGCCAGACGTAGACGGTAGGGCAATTGCTCTAGGTCGTTCACAAAGCGCAGGATATTGGCTCGTGAGCCAATCAGGCGGAGACTAAATCTTAACTTAATCGTTGGCTGTTCCACTGCCTCTACGCTAGTCAGACTAGACTCAACCCCATTTTTTATTCCCAGATCCTCAATCTGCTCAATGAAGGTTGGCAGTGAATCGGGGGTGATGAAGTGCCGCTCCAGTTCTTGCCGATCAGCTGCCGTCTCTAGCACCGACGCGCGTAATTGTTCTAGCTGGGCGGCACGCTCCTTAAGGGTCGTCTGCTCGGTCACCAGATTTTGGATTTTAAGACCCAGGTCCGATCGGAGCCAGAGGAGCGAACCAAGCAACCCCAACGTCACCAGATTAAGTAGGAGAACAGTTAAGAGACGGCGATGTTGTTTGAAAAAAGTGCTCATGGTTTGGTTGGCGGAGTAATCGGTTTGACTTTAATCTCGATACCGAAAGCGACATTTTTATCTTTGATCAAGTTAGTGATCGGCGAGGTGACGGCCTCTAATTGGGGGTCGGCCTTTAGGGCATTGAGGAAGGTGAGTAACGCGCTCCGCGTGCTAGCTAGACCAGAGATGTTGATGATGGCGTTATCGACTTCGTCGCTGGCATAATTTAGCGACTCAATGGTGATGCCTGGATTCTGGCGACGATCAAGGAGGCTGATCAAACCCACCAAGCCGAGTGGCACTTGCTTGGGCACCTCCAGCACCGCTAATTGATTAAGGCTGTGTTTCAGGGTCTCGCTTAAGGTGGCGTATTCGCGGGTCTCAACTTTATTTTTAGTGTTGCTCAATTGCTTCTCGAGTTCGCGGTAATCCTGATACATCAGCCAATAAGACGAGGTG